>CAXBOL010000027.1:0-15211 GCA_963977295.1 uncultured Opitutaceae bacterium | reverse complement strand
GTAAGGCACGCGGGTGCGCGACCAGCGCAGTTCCGTGGGGAGGGGGTCGGTCACCCGCATGGGGTTGGTGTAGAAGAATTCCGAGCCGCCGAGGCTGACACCGGAGAGCACGCTGTTGTAGAGGGCGAGTTCGAGCACATCGACGAAACGAGACTCTCCCGTGGCCAAGAACATGCGCCAGTTCCACAGCACGTTGCCGATATTGGCGCAAGTTTCACTGTGGGCGGTGGTGTTGGGCAGTTGGTAGTTGCGGCCGTAGGCCTGATGCACGCGGGTGATGGTGCGTTGCTGGGCGGAGGCGTCGGGCGATGCCCCGTCATAGAGCGCCCCGCAGGCCCCGGTCAGATACATTTTGCGTTGGGTGAGCGTGGCCCAGATGGGCTCTAGCGGTTGCCAGTAGGACGCGTTTTGGGTGGCGAGAAACAGATCCGTAGCCCCAGCGTAAAGGTAGTTGGCACGGACCGCGTGACCAATTGCTTCCGTTTGCTGTTCGAAGGGAATACGGTCCTGGTTGTCGTCGCCGCCATCCGTGATCTGGGATCGCAAAGCGAACATCCGCTCGGCCAGCTGCAGGTAGCGCGCCTCGCCGGTTTCGCGATAGAGATCGACGAGACCCATGTAGTGAGACGGGCAGACCGAGGCCCGCGCGGCATCAGGTGAAGTGCCTGAAAACGTCTGCTCCAGAAAATCAGCGGCGCGTCGGGCGGCATCAAGGAGTCGGGTGTCGCCCGTGACCTGATGATGCACACAGGCCGTGGTCATGAGGTGACCGAGGTTGTAGAGTTCGAAGTTGTTGCGGTCCTGAAATGGTTCGCCTCCGGGTTCACCGTTGAGGGCACGCACGAGCACTTGGGTATGCAGGTAGCCGTCTGGCCGTTGAGCGCGAATGATAGTGTCGATTGATTCGTCGATGGCGGCGCGGAGATCGGCGTCGCCGGTGGCACCAAACATCACGATGGCAGCTTCCAGCCACTTGTAGAAATCGCCGTCGTTGAAGGGCGCACCGCGGTAGCGGCCTTCCTTGAGGCCAGCGGCCACGCGAAAGTTCTCGAGGTAGTGCGAATACTCGGTGCCCGCCATCAATCGCCACATGTTCGGGATGGTTTGCGTGCGACATACTTCGAACCGATCCGCCCAAAACCCGTCGGTCCACCGCACCGCGTTGACCGGGAGCGGTTGCACCGTGGCCCCGGGAGAGCGCGGGTGGGCGGCGGCCATCGAAGCTCCAAGAACCACCGCACTGAGCAAAGAGAAAAAACGAGGATTTGTCATGGGTGGAGAGGGCAAGAAAGGGAGGGGTTCCGGGTGAAAAAGGGAAACCCGCGGTTGGTTTAGTGCTTACTTGGGAGGGGCGGGGGTCTGGCAGCGGATCATGCGCTCGGCGAAATCCTGCAGGTAGGCTTCACGCCAACGGTTGACGGTTTTGGTGCCGTCATGTTCGCCGTCGGCGAGAGTAGGATTGGGGTCATCGGTCCACCAATGCGGGATCGAGGCGTCGGGATGGTTGGCCGCATCGGGAGGCGTGCGGAATACGAGGATCTGGCCCGGTTTCTGGTCGATGGCGGGCACGTTGCCGACGATCTCGTAGGTAAAAATTTTGGCGGATTTGGGGGAGAAACGGAATCGCACGTGCCCGGTTCCGTCCACGAATCCGGGCAGCTTTTGGTTCTCAATCTGCATGAACACCTCGGGCTGGGCGGGAGCGTCGGCCCCCAGTGGAAGCACGAGTTCGAGCACGCCGAAAATTTCCATGCGATCGGCCGCAGTGGTCAGCCGGTTCATAACCAGGTAGGGGCGGGCCCAAGCACGCACATATTGTCCACCCCAGCCGGGATGGGTCGGGTCTTCGGTATGGCCGCTGAGCACCCAGCCGAGGGACGGGGTGTCTCCCATTTTGATGGTGCCGCCGAGGTGGGAAGAAAAATAGTCCCCCAACGCGCCCTGACCCGCAACGTGGCGCGAAACAAAAGTCTGATTGCCCCAATCGCCGCTTTGATTGCCCCCCACAAACCAGCCCCGGTAGGTCGAATTGGATTCGATGATCCAGAGGTTCGGGTGATGCGCGGCGAGGTAGTGGTAGGCGTCCGGACCCCATTTTTTGTTGGGACCGCCGATGTAGTAGACGCGGAGTTTGGGTAAGATGTCGGGGGCGTCGTGGAGGGCTTGGGCGAGATCCTCAATGCCACCCCAAATCAAGATGTGCAGCGGTCGAGGGTCATCCTTCCGAGTAGGTGCGGAGATTCGGATAATCCTGTTCGTAGAGATCGATCACCTCGAGAATGTGCGTTTTGCGACCAGCTTCGAAAGGCGACGAAATCAGGCCCTCCAGGTCGATGCGATCGGCCTCGATGAGGAGATGGGCCATCGACTGAAAATCGTCGGGGTCGGTGCCGCCGATGTCGGAGGACACGATGACGCGAGGTCGTGAATCAGGCGACTGGTGGGCGGCGGGGAACGCCGAACAACTGAACATCAGGGTTGGGCAGATCAACAGGATGACGCGGGAAATATTCATGAAGGAGCGAGGCGAGAGGTTAAAGCGTGGCGTGCAGCCAATCGATCAGACGGACTTCGAAGTCGGGAAGAAATTTGGACCACTCTGACAGGCGGTGCGGACCACTCGGCAACGTGATCAACTCGCACGGGACTTCGAGTGCGTGCAGCCGGGTTTGGAAGACTTGAGATTGCACGTAAGGCACCGATTTATCGGCCCCGCCGTGCACCAGCATGACGATCGGAAAAGACCCGAATGAAGCCGAGGCCTGCACGTCGAGCAATTGCGCCTCGCCGCCAGCGTTAGCGTATTGAATGTCTGGCCACGTTGGGCCGGCGGCCGAAGTCGATGTTCCCGAGGTCCCCCAGCCCAGCCCGAGCAGTAGCAAAGCAGCGAGGGAGTGGGGTTTCATGGCGGGCGTGCACTCCCGTCTTAAGCTTCGCGACCGCGAGCGTTCATTTTGTCCAACGCGACGGCCAGCAGGATGACGCCGCCTTTGACGACTTGTTGCCAGAAAGGGGAGACGTTGAGGAGGAAGAGCCCGTTGTTAAGCACGCCGATGATGAGGCAGCCCAGCACGGTGCCGAGGACGGAACCGCGTCCGCCGGAAAGGGAGGTGCCGCCGATGACGACCGCCGCGATCGAATCAAGTTCGTAGCCGAGTCCGGCGTTGGGTTGAGCCGAGTCAAGGCGGGCGGTGACCAACAACCCGGCGATCCCCGCGAGTCCGCCGCCGAGGGTGTAGACCCAGACCTTGATACGATTGACGCGCAGGCCGGTAAGCAAGGCCGCGCGCTCATTGCCGCCCACGGCGTAAAGGTAGCGTCCGAATTTTGTTTTGCGGGTAATGGTGACAAACACGCCCACCAGCACGACGGTGATCCACACCGGCATGGGCACGCCGAGGAAAATGCCGGTGCCGATATAGCCAAATCCCGGGCCGAGGCCGGTGACGGGAAATCCACCCGTCCAGAGCATGGTCAACCCGCGTGCGATGCTGAACATGCCGAGGGTGGCCACGAACGGGGGCAGTTTAAATCGGGTGATGACGAAGCCGTTGAACCACCCGAGCAGCAACCCCACAGCCAAGCCGCAAATGATGGCCCCGGTGAGGGTAAACTGGAGTAGCACGTCAAACATGGGCACCGCGATGCCGTTTTTCAGCACGCCGGCGGCAATGGCGCCCGACAAAGCCAGAATGGCCCCCACAGATAAATCGATGCCGCCGGACAGAATGATCAGCGTCATGCCGATCGAGAGGCACAGATTGACGGAGATCTGGCGCAGGATGTTCCAGCTGTTGTCAACGGTGAGAAACGAGTCGGACAGCAGCGACATCGCAACGACCATCAGCACGAGGGCGATGAGGGACTGGGATTTGACCAGCAATTCTTTGGCTGGGGTGGAGTTCGTGCTCATGGGGTGGATACAGAGTGGGGCAGGGCGGCCTGCATCAGGGATTCTTCGTTGGCCTCGGCGCGAGGCAGGTCGGCGGTCTTGCGGCCTTCGCACAGCACCATCACGCGATCGGACAGGGCGAGGATTTCGGGCAATTCGGAGGAAACGACGATCACCGCCAGGCCACTGGCGCTGAGCTCGTGGATCAGGGTGTAGATTTCTTCCTTGGCATTGACGTCAATGCCGCGGGTGGGCTCGTCGAGCAGTAGCACGGAAGGTTCGGTCGCGAGCCACTTGCCCAAGATCACCTTCTGCTGGTTGCCGCCGCTGAGGTTGCGGATGATTTGCTTGATCGAAGGGGTTTTCACCCGAAAGCGGGCGACGGACTCCTCGACCATTTGGCGTTCCGCTTTTTCGTTGATGAACCCCCGGCGCTCGAAGCGAGGGAGACTGGCGAGACTGGCGTTTTCCACCACGGACATGCCGAGCACGATGCCTTCGCGTTTACGGTCTTCGGGGGCGAGGGCCAATCCGTGCCCGATGGCGTCGACCGGGCCGGTGATGCGGACTTGATTGCCGTTGACAAAACAAGTGCCGGACGCGGCTCGGGGATGGAGGCCGAAAATGGATTCGAGGAGTTCGGTGCGCCCGGCGCCCATGAGTCCAAAAATGCCGAGCACTTCGCCGCGATGCACGTTGAGGCTCACGTCGTGCAGGAGGAAGTCACCGGGACGATCCGGGTGGGCGAGCGAAACGTTTTCGACTCGTAAGACTTCCGCGCCGAGCGTGGCTCCAGTGCGGGGGGGGCGCGCCTTCATGGTGCGCCCGACCATCATGCGCACGATTTGATCGCGAGTGAGATCCTGGAGCGGTGCGGCGCCGATTAGTTTTCCATCCCGCATCACCACCGCGTCGTCGCCGATGCGGGTGAGCTCTTCGAGTTTGTGGGTGATGTAGGCGATGGCCACGCCCTGTGTTTTTAGTTTTCGGACGATGCCGAACAGCACCTCAATCTCATGCTGAGTGATGGCCGAGGTCGGCTCGTCCATGATGAGCACCCGGGCCTTGGTCGAAAGGGCTTTGGCGATCTCGACGATCTGTTGCTGGCCGACGCGCAGCTGGCTGAGAGGCGTGGTCGGGGCCACCGCGAGGTCGAGTTGCTCCAAGAGTTTGGCGGCCTCGCGATTCATCTTGGCGGCGTCGATGAACCCGAAGCGATTGACGGGTTCGCGTCCGAGAAAAATGTTTTCCGCGACCGTGAGATTGGCGGCGAGATTCAACTCCTGGAAAATCATGGAGATGCCCGCTTCTCGCGCCTCGCGAGGATTGGCAAAGCGCACGACCTCGTCGCCGAGTTTTACCTCGCCGGAGTCTGCGGGGAATACCCCCGCGATGATGTTCATGAGCGTGGATTTTCCCGCGCCATTTTCGCCGAGTAACGCGGTGAGTCGGCCGCGGCGCAACGTGAGGCTCACGTCGTCCAAAGCCCTCACGCCGGGGAATGATTTACAAATCCCCTGAGCGGTCAAAGCGATGTCACCGAGTTCGCTCATGGAAATTCAATGACGACGGGCACGACGGTGAACGTGGTCAGGTCGGAGGCGGAGTCGGATATCTCCACGCCGCCCGCGAAATGCACGGTCTTCCCCACCGAGGCCTGAGCTTGCAGGGCGGGAAAAATTTCGGTTTCGACGCGTTGATTGATCTCGGCGGAAAGCGCGTTGAAATCCTGCGCGTTGGGGAAGTCGCTTACGTTGAGGAGCCCGGAGCCGTCCCGAATGGCGTTTCCGAACACGGGGCCGATCTCGATCGCCGCCGGGCAAGGTAACGACCACCGTGTCATCGGTGATGGAGGTGATTTCTCCGCGTCCGCTCACAAAGTAGGAGGTGTGACCACTGAGGCCGAGACGATGACCGAGACGAGTGGCGGTGGCGTTGCGATCGGTTTTAAGCGCGGTCAGTAACTCAGTCGCGTCGACTGCCTCAGTCGTGGCCTGAAGCAAAGCACCCGTCCAAAACGTTTCGACGTAGGCGGTGGCGTTGAATGCGGCGTCGGCGGTCTGCTGCCGGGCGGCCTTGAGTGGAACGACGTGAAACAACGGCACGAACATCACCAACACGCCCACGGTAATGATCCCGATGATCCAAGGCACCAAACGGGAGGAAGGAGCTGACGTCGGGTGCGACACGGGGATAAATTATTTGCGGCCGTAGTCGCCGAACTTGTTGACGTTTTCGCGGGTCACGAGCTCGACGGCGACGGGAATTTTTTGCGGAAAGTCGCGTTTGCCCTTGATGTAGGCATCAGCGCTTTCGGCCGCAGTTTGAGCCATGACTTTCGGGAACTGCATGCCGGTGGCGATGATCTTGCCCTCGGCGATGGAGCGCACGACATCGTCGGCGCCATCGAAGCCGAACACCTTTACCTTGTCGGCTTTGCCCGCGGCGACGAGCGCTTGGTAGGCACCCATGGCCATCGCGTCGTTGCCGCAGAATACGGCGTCAATGTTAGGGTTGGATTGTAAGACGGCTTCGAGCACCTCGAGCGCTTTAGCCCGATCGAAATCTGCGCTTTGTTGCGCGACCATTTTTAAGCCCGGGAAGCGATCGACCACGCTGTGGAAGCCCTTGGAGCGGTTCCACGTGTTGTTGTCACCGACCAGACCCAGCAATTCGACGTAGGTGCCGGTTTTGCCGACCTCTTTGACGAAATATTGGCCCAACGCCACGCAGCCGGAGTAGTTGTCGGAGAGTATCTGGGAAGTGGCCGCATCGGTGGCGTTGACTTCGCGATCCATGCAAAACACGGGGATGCCGGCCGCCTTGGCCTTGCGCACGTTGGCGATGGAGCCGTCGGCGTCGGTGGGGTTGAAGAGGATGGCCTGATACCCCGAGGCGATGATGTTTTCGTAGTGCGACGTCTCCTTGGCGGGATCGTTTTGGGAATCGAAGATGGTCGCTTCATACCCGAGCTCTTTAGCCCGATCGCGGGCGGTTTCGGCGAGGATGACGAACCACGGATTGTTGAGCGTAGAGATCACCACGGCCACGCGTTTGGTGGCTGATGGCGAAGCGGATCCGGCCTCGGCGGTGGCACCGGAGTCGGCCCGTTTGCAGCCGCTGAAGGCGGTGATGGCGGCGAGCACCAAGGTGCTCAGGAGGACGGGAAGGCGGGGAATAGAATTCATGGGATACTGAATGAAACTAAGACTAGGCTGAAAACAGCCAATGGAGAAAGGTGGGTCGGGACAAAGGGGAGAGTAAAAACTATAAAGTAATTTTATGGATACTTCTTCCATTATTTTGGCCGAGGTTATCTCTTTCCTAAGGTAGGTGGTAAGGGCCTTGAGTGGGCGCTGACGCAGGATGTGGTGAACCGCCAAGATTGCGGAAGTCGCTGAGGTTGATGGTCAAGGAGGCCGGAGTTTTAGCCACAAAAAGGCACCAGAATGCACAAAAAATTGATGCCTGTTCTGGGAGTGCCAAGCACTTGCGGGGACGAAACGCATTCTGCTTTCGTGATTCCTCAGGTAAGAGGGGTTTTACACCCCGACTCAGTCTCAATCCGTTTGAACACCGAGGGCGTAAAGTCAGCAAAGGGGTCGGGCAGACTTCGGACGGCTTTCGTATTCTTCGTGTGTTTCGTGGTTAAAAAAACAGCACACTGAATGACTCACTCCTCCACGCTGACGGCTTCGCTCCCTTGGCGCCCTGCGCGGTTAAAATAGTTCATGCCGCCACTCCGCCGCGTTCATCGCGTGCAAGCACGCCCCTTCTGAATGGGGGGCTAGGCTGACCGATTACGCGGTTTGGCTGGTGCCGGTGAAATCGTGCTCGGCGCGGTAGGCTCGCGGGGTGCAGCCACAGGCGCGGCGAAAGGCTTCGTTGAAACGGCTGATGGAGTTGAAGCCGGAACTGAACGCGATCTCCACGATCTTTTGGTCTGTGGTCGCGAGCAGGCGTTGGGCATGCGACACGCGGTGATGGGTCAGGTAGTCGATCAGGGTGGTGCCAAACACTTTTTTAAAGAGATTCATGGCGTAGTTGGGGTGCAGTCCTACCTCTTCGCTGATCTCGGCCACGGAAAGGGGATCGGCGTAGCGTTGCGCGACGATACAGGCCATCTGCTCCACTTTGTTCAGGCCTCCCTGTTGCAACGAGAGTTTGGATTGGCGCGTCTTTTTAGGTGCGGGAGTGGGGAGGCCGACCGCGAGACGGCGGAGCCGGGCTTCCATCTCCAGCATGACGATCTCTTTGGCTTCTGCGTTGCCGGATCTAAGGTCACGTTGCCATTGAGCGAAAAGGGCAAGGTCGATGGCTGAGCGGTTTTCCAGCGGCTCGCTCGCGACTTCTCCTCGCATAAGCGGGATGGTGAGGCGTTCGGGTAATTTGCATTGGATAAACCAAGACAGCGGAATCGTTGCGACGAAGTATTCGGTGTTTTTGGCGTAGTCTACGATCTGGTGCGGGATGGCGGCCCAGAACGCGGTGAGGTGACCTGCCTCCACGCATACTTTGTCGCCTCCGAGCATGTAAGTCACCGACCCGGTATGGAGCATGTTAAGCTCTATCTCGTTGTGGTGGTCGGGGCGGGGCATCGGGGACGGGCTCCAGCGAACACAGGTAAATCCGTAGGGAGAGAAGTCGGGGCGTTTGGGGTCGAACTGATCCATTATTAGAATCCCGGAGGTATTTGGGGTAAAGGCGGAAGAATTAGGGGAAAAAGTAGGATAATCTTTACCCCGTAGTCAATTGTCCCCTTCGCTTGGGCACTTCGGCCAGTTTCAACTTTCCCCCTCGATCTGGTATCGCTGATGCGAACAGGTCGGCTAAATTTCTCTTTTTTATGCCCTCTCTCTCTCCCGCCATCGGTGTCATCATTGGTAATCGCGACTTCTTCCCTGATCGCCTCGTTCCGGATGCCCGGAAAGATATCAGCAGCCTCTTCGAGACCATGGGAATCGAAGCCGTCATGCTCTCAGCGGAGGAAACCAAGCTGGGTGGGGTGGAGACCTTCGCCGATGCCCGCAAGTGTGCCGAACTCTTCCGCCGGGAGCGTGATCGCCTAATCGGTGTGCTGGTCGTGTTGCCGAATTTTGGCGACGAAAAAGGGGTGGCTGACACCCTCAAACTGGCGCAACTCAACGTCCCAGTGCTGGTGCAGGGCTATCCCGATGAACTGGACAAACTTGATCCCATCCGGCGTCGCGATTCTTGGTGTGGTAAGATTTCCGTCTGCAACAATCTGCGGCAGGCAGGCATCCCATTTTCGCTGACGACGGAACATGTCGTTCATCCCAGTGCGCCCTCGTTCCGCGCTGATCTCGAACGCTTTCTCGGGGTATGTCGCGTCGTTCGCGGCATCCGTGGGGCGCGGTTGGGGGCGGTCGGCGCCCGTCCAGGTGCATTTAACACGGTGCGTTATTCGGAAAAGATTCTCGAACGGGCCGGCATCTCCGTCACCACGCTCGATCTTTCCGAAATCCTCGGGGCGGCCGCCAAGCTGGGTGACAGCGACAAGCGTCTACTGTCCAAAGTCGATGAAATCAAAGCATACGCCAACACCTCGGCGGTGCCACCGGCCAAACTCATCAAAATGGCAAGTCTCGGCGTAGTGCTCGACGACTTCGTGGCGCAGCACGAACTCGACGCCACGGCGCTGCAATGCTGGACCTCCGTGCAGGCCAATCATGGCTGTAATGTCTGCACGTCCATGAGTATGATGAGCGAGGCGATGTCGCCCAGCGCGTGTGAAGTCGATGTGACCGGCGTGCTTACGATGTATGCCATGCAATTGGCTTCCAGCACCCCGAGTGCCTTGGTGGATTGGAACAACAACTACGGGTCTGACCCCGACAAATGTGTGCTCTTCCACTGCGGCAACTGGGCCAAATCCTTCCTGCCTGACATCAAGGTGCTCAACGCGCCGATCCTGGGCTCCACCCTCGGGGTCGAAAACACCTGGGGCGCGCTCGACGGTCGCACGCCGGCTTCGCCGCTCACTTACGGTCGTATCACCACCGATGATACGGCGGGCGTGATTCGGGCCTACATCGGGCAGGGTCACCTGACCAACGATCCCATTGTGACGTTCGGCAATCGTGCCGTGGCGCAGGTGCCGAAATTACAAAAACTCATGCGGCACGTGTGCGAACACGGCTTCGAGCATCACGTGGTGATGAATGCATCCCACACGGCGGCGGTGCTGGAGGAAGCGTTTGGCCGTTATCTCGGCTGGGATGTCTATCATCACGAGGCGCCTGACGCCTAAGGAATTATTGCCATGACTGATCACGATCTCGCGTTGCGTGCGGTGAAATTACGCCGCCGCTTTCTTCGACTCATTGTCGATGCCGGCGCCGGCCATACGGGCGGTGGGCTGTCCTCCATGGACATTCTGCAAGTGCTGTATCGACGCGTCTTGCGGGTGACCCCGGATACGGTCAAAGACCCGAACCGGGATCGTTTTGTGCAAAGCAAAGGCCACTGTGTGGAAGCGCTCTACACGGTGTTGGCCGACTGCGGATACTTTGAAGAGGCCGCCCTTGAAACGGTGTGCCACTATCAGTCACCTTTTGTGGGTCATCCGACCCGCAAAATCAGGGGTATAGAGGTTAACACTGGAGCCCTCGGTCATGGCCTTCCCATTGCGGTGGGTATGGCCCTCACTGCTCGGATGGATGAAGCGCCCACCCGGGTCTTCACCCTGATGGGCGACGGTGAGTTGGCCGAGGGCTCCAACTGGGAAGCCGCGCAAGCCGCGTCCCATTACCGCCTCGATCGTCTGGTTGCGATCCTCGATCATAACCGCTTACAGATCACGGGCAAAACACGTGACGTCATGTCCAATGAACCCCTCGCCGATAAATGGCGGGCCTTCGGTTGGCACGTGTGTCCGGTCGATGGACACGATTACGCCGCGCTCACCGAAGCGCTCACAGCACCGCCTCCGGAGGGGCAGCCGCTTTGTATTATTGCCGAAACCGTGAAAGGCAAAGGCATCAGTTTCATGGAAAACGTCGGCAAGTGGCACCACGGCGTGCCGTCCCCCGCCGAGTTCGCCCAAGCGATGGTTGAATTGGATGCCGCAGACGCGGCGTTGTCGAAAGAGGTGTCCGCATGAGTGCTCCCGCTCCTTCCATGTTCACGACCGAGGCGCAGGCGATGATCGCGCGCTTGGGCCTCAAGAAAGGTCGCGCCAATCTCGAGGTGTTCGCGGATACCCTCCAGGAACTGGCCACGGCGGACCGCAACATCATTGCGGTGACCAGCGACTCGCGCGGATCGGGTAAGCTTGGTCCCTACGGCCAGGCGTTGCCCAAACAGATCGTTGAGGTTGGCATCGCCGAGCAAAACCTCGTCGGCATTACGGCGGGCCTCGCATTGAGCGGAAAAAAATCCTTTGGCGTTTCGCCCGGATGCTTCCTCACCGCCCGCTCGCTGGAGCAGATCAAAAACGACGTGTGCTACTCCAATGCCCCGGCGGTGCTGGTCGGCATCAGCTCTGGTGTGAGCTATGGGGCGCTGGGCAGCACCCACCATTCTTTGCACGACTTTGCGGTCCTGCGGGCAATCAATAATCTCACGATTATCGCGCCAGCCGACAACTTGGAAACCCGTGCAGCCGTGCGTTATGCGGCGGCAGCGAAACGTCCGGTGTTTCTTCGTTTTGGCAAAGCTGCGATGTATGATCTGCACGCGACTGACCCCGTGTTGAACGAGGGCCGAGCGCTGACCTTGCGCGACGGCAACGACGTCGCCTTTATCGCCAACGGTGAAACGGTGGTGCATGCGTTGCTGGCGGCCGAAGCGTTGGCCGCAGTGGGCATCAATGCGCGCGTGCTCAGTCTGCCGACGATCAAACCGCTCGATACCGCGGCAGTGCTGGCGGCGGCGCGGGAATGTCGGGCACTCATCACGGTCGAAGAACATTCGGTGCATGGCGGTCTGGGTGAAGCCGTGGCTTCGGCGGTGCTCAGCGCCGGGGTGAGCGTGCCGTTCCGCATCGTGGGCATGCCTGACGAGGATACGGTTACCGGCGCCCAAGCCGACATCTTTGGCCACTACGGGATTTCGATGGAAGGATTGCGCGACCTCGCGCAAAACTTACTCAGGGGAAACTCAAAAGGATGATCGCCCATGGTATCGAATCAGTAGGCGAGATCATTTAGTCTGGTGCGGAATCGAAGGCGGGCGTAAAGCCGCGAACCGCGGCCAAGTCCTACTTTTTGCTTTCTCTCTGTGGGTCGGGCTTTATGCCCGACCTCGCGCCAGAAAAAACCACCCACCATTACGTCATTGCCCATGCTCCACCTCGCTCTCGACCAAAGCACCTCCGCCACCAAGGCTCTGCTCTTCAGCGCCGATGGCCAGATATTGGATCGAGAAGCGCGGGATCACACTCAGCACTACCCTCAACCCGGTTGGGTGGAACACGACGCGGAGGAGATCTGGCAAAACACGTTGCACGTGTTGGGCACCGTCGCTGCGCGGCAGGCCGCACGCTGGTCAGAGGTAGTCGCCCTCAGTATCACCAACCAACGCGAAACGATTCTCGTTTTTGAGCGCGGCACCGGTCGTCCGTTGCATCGCGCCTTGGTTTGGCAGTGCCGCCGCGGCGGTGAGATTTGTCAGCAGCATCTGGATACGGGTGATGAGGCGCAGGTGCGTTCGCGCACCGGCCTGAAAATTGACCCCTATTTTTCGGGCTCAAAACTACAGTGGTTCATGGAACATCGTCCGGAGATTGCGGCCAGGCTTCGCGATGGATCCGCGCTCGTCGGCACCATCGATACCTACCTGATTTATCGTCTGACCGGCGGGGCGGTTTTCGCGACCGACGGCACCAATGCTTGTCGCACGCTGCTGTTCGACATCGTGGATCGGGGCTGGTCCACGGAACTCTGTGCGTTGTGGCACGTGCCCGTGGCGGCCCTCGCCGAAGTGCGCGACAGCTCGGCGGCGTATGGCGAGACGACCCTCGAAGGCCGCTGGTCGAAACCCTTGCCGATTCGCGGGGTGATGGGCGATTCGCAAGCCGCGTTGTTGGCGCAAGGTTGTGTAAAGCCGGGCAGTGCCAAAGCCACCTTCGGCACCGGGTCGTCGTTGTTGCTAAACATTGGCGATCGACCGCGCTTCTCCTCGCAAGGCGTGCTGACCACCCTGGCATGGACGCTCAACGGCCAGTCCGCCTACGCCTACGAAGGCGTGATCGTTTCGGCGGCATCGACGCTGACGTGGTTGCGCGATCAGCTTGGTCTGGCGTCTAGCGTGAACGAGCTCGATCAGTGGGCGTCCGGGTTGTCGGACAACGGCGGAGTGTATTTGGTGCCGGCATTCACGGGTCTTGGATTACCGCATTGGGCTCCTCAGGCGCGGGCAGCGATCATGGGGCTGAGCAGTCACAGCGACAAACGCCACTTGGCGCGAGCGGCCTACGAATCAATTTCCTATCAGGTGCGCGACGCACTGGATGCGATGCGAGCGGAAGCGGAGCTCCCGCTGGCCGTTGTCTCTGCCGATGGTGGCCCAACGGTGAGTGCGTTTCTGATGCAATTCACGGCGGACGTCACCGGAGTCGACCTCCGGGTTTCCGGCGTGGCCGAATGTTCCGCCCTCGGCGCCGTAACGGCCGCTCGGATTGGCCTAGGCGAGATTTCGTCGTTATCTCAATTGGCGCGTGCCGCCGCCGATGCCCGAGTCTATCGTCCCCAACGCGAAGAAGCAGAAGTCACCCAATTCCACGCCGGATGGCGTCGTGCGGTCGCGCAAGTCCTGTCGGAGCCTCAGACAGATTGTTAAGTGGTCGTAAGGTTCAAGCCAGTGCTGGCACGATGAAGGGGGCGCGGTAGTTCCGAGTGAGAAGGGCGTTGGCGGCCGCAGCGTCGGAACCATGGAAGTGTTCGGTTCCGGGGGCGACGCTGAGAGGTTGGCCGAGCGTGAGCGGCGTAGCGTCGAGATCGACTTGGTTTTTATCCAAGTGCGCCGCCATGCGGGCGTAGGCTTCGCGGGTGACCCAATCTCCGTTGACCCGTTCGCGCAGTGCGGCGGCGGGCGTAGGTGCGCCCAGTCGATGGGAAATAATGCCGAGGTGGCAGAGGGCGCTGGAAACGTGGCCGGCTTCGATGGGCCCAAAGAGGCGGTCGGAGCGATGACTACGCACCGCCGCAATGAAGTTTTCCATGTGGGTGTCCTCGCCGCGGAAGGCGCGAATCTCGTTACCGGAGCGATCATACGCGCGGGCGGCGAGGTAACCATCGGTGATGACACTGCCGCCTTCGCAATCGATGATATTGCCCACGCGCACGCCACGATAGTTGTCCATGGTGTTCGCGGCACGCCCTGCGGCTTCGGCACCGGATTCGCCCGGCTTGCCGGCCCCCGGCGTATAGCTTGCAGGCAGGCCTCGAACTTCGAAAACGAGAGGAGCGGTGGCGTAGTCGTGCACGACGATCTGGGTGTTGGGCGTTTCGCCGTCGTCGACGTAGCCCAGTCGACCACCGACACTGAGCGTGTGACGGGGCAGGCCGGATTCACCGAGGAACCAACGGGCCACATCCATTTGGTGGATACCCTGATTGCCCACATCGCCATTGCCGTAAGCATCGAACCAGTGCCAATCGTAGTGAAATCGGCCGGGGCGCAGCGGAACTTGGGGAGCGGGTCCTAGCCACAGGTTGTAGTCAGCCGTTTCAGGCACGGATTGAGGACCTTGGGTGAGGCCGATGCTAGTGCGGCGTTTATAGCAGAAACCGCGGGCGGTGGTGATGCGGCCGAGTTCACCGGCTTGCACCCAGGCGACGGCTTCCTGCAAGCCCGTGCTGCTCCGAATTTGCATGCCGGCCTGCACGACCCGGTCGTATTGGGCCGCGGCGGTGACCAGTTGCCGGCCCTCCCAGACGTTGTGTGATACGGGTTTTTCGACGTAGACATCCTTGCCAGCTTGGCAGGCCCAGATCGCGGCCAGGGCATGCCAATGATTGGGGGTCGCGATGGTGATGGCATCGAGGTCGGGTGAGTCGAGCAAGGCGCGCACATCGGTAAAGCGGCGTGGGGCGGGCAGACCTTGCTGGCTGAACCACTGCATGGTGCGATCCAGCACCGCGGTATCGATATCGCAGATACCGACGAGGCGCACGCCCGGAATGGCGGCGAGTGACTTGAGGTGGTTTTGGCCGCGACCGTTGAGGCCGACCACGGCGACACGCACGTCTCCGTTGGCGCCGGCGACTTGGGCCCAGGCGCCGATGGGACGGATGGCCGCAGCGGCGGTGACCAGCGCGGCGTGTTGAATGAATGAGCGACGAGGGAGAGGCTTCA
>CAXBOL010000026.1:0-15363 GCA_963977295.1 uncultured Opitutaceae bacterium | reverse complement strand
CTGCTCAGCGGGACGACGGAGGGCGGTCGCGCCCTTACCTCAGAACAAATTGCTCTAGTCCATTTCTCAACAGACGTTGTTATGAGACCTTCGCTCAATCACGAGGAGGCGACAGGACCAACCTCATGATTGAGCGAAGACGCAGCGCGATTGAGGGCACAGGCCGAAGCATGCAGGAGGAGCTCTACCCCTCCGACTGGACCTCCGGCCCTCCAACTACGCCAGCGCTGCCGCGATGCGCTTGAGCGCGTTTTCCACATTGGCCCGCGAATTGAAGGCACTGATGCGCACGTGCCCTTCACCACACAGCCCAAATCCGGCACCGGGAGTGCAGACGACGCCGGCCTGGTTGAGCAACAGGTCGAAAAACTCCCACGAGTCGCGCCCGGTATTGATCCAGATGTAGGGGGCATTGTCACCGCCCACGCAGCTGAAACCGAGGTCCGTGATCGCAGTGCGGATCAACGCCGCATTCTCCAAATAAAAATCCGTCTTGGCCTTCACCTGCGCCTGACCTTCGGGCGAGTAAATCGCCGCCGCCGCCTTTTGCACCGGATAGGACACGCCGTTGAACTTGGTCGTGTGACGACGGTTCCACAGGCCATGCACCGAGTGCGCCTTGCCGGTCGAATCCCACGCCTGGAGTTTCTTCGGCACCACCGTAAACGCGCAACGGGTGCCGGTGAAGCCAGCCGTTTTGGAAAAACTACGGAACTCGATCGCGACTTCGTCGGCACCTGGAATCTCGTAAATGGAATGCGGAATCTCAGGGTCGCGAATGAACGCTTCGTAAGCTGAATCAAACAGGATGATCGACTGGTTCGCCTTCGCGTAGGCCACCCACGCAGCCAACTGTTCGCGGGTCGCGACCGCGCCAGTCGGGTTGTTCGGGAAACAAAGGTAGATCAAATCCGTCGCGCCTTCCGGAATCGCCGGCACGTAGTTGTTTTCCGGGGTGCAATCGAGATAGGTCACGCCTTCGTAGCGACCATTCACGTTGCGGCCGGTGCGGCCCGCCATCACGTTGGTGTCGATGTAAACCGGATAAACGGGATCAGGAATTGCGAGCTTAAGATCAACTTCCGCAAAGATTTCCTGGATGTTCGCGCAGTCACACTTGGCGCCATCCGAGACAAAAATCTCGTCGGCGGCAATGTTGCAGCCCCGGCTGGCATAATCGCCCTTCGCAATCGCCTCGCGCAAAAACGCGTAACCTTGCTCCGGGCCATAGCCCTTGAAGGTTTCGCGCTTGGAGAGCTCATCCGCCCCTTCGTGCAGCGCCGTCACACAGACTTCGGGCAGGGGTTCCGTCACATCGCCAATCCCCAAACGGATCAAGGGTTTGT
Organism: uncultured Opitutaceae bacterium; assembly: GCA_963977295.1. Lineage (GTDB taxonomy): Bacteria > Verrucomicrobiota > Verrucomicrobiia > Opitutales > Opitutaceae > Actomonas. The sequence goes on along the minus strand of CAXBOL010000026.1, from coordinate 14,017 downwards.
CCGGATTTGCGGCGGTATACGCGTTCACGCGCTTGGCGATGTCGGCGAAAAGGTAGGAGGCTTTGAGCTTCAGGTAGTGTTCGTTGATGCGGATCATGAAAAAGCGTAAGGGTTTGTGGTGATATGAAGAGCCCGACACCTTTGCCGGGCAAAAACTTGAATAAGCGCAACCCGCCGAGTTAGATCAAGCCCGCTTCGGCCGCATTCCAACCAATCCCTCTCATGCAGACTCTCGACTCCGTTCCCTCCATGCAATCTCTGGCCCGTGATCTGCGGGCCCAAAACCGCTCGATCGCGCTGGTCCCCACCATGGGCGCCTTGCACGAGGGACATCTCGACCTCATCCGCCTCGCCGTCACTCGCGCCGACACCGTGATCCTCTCGATTTTCGTCAATCCGACCCAATTCGGAGCCAATGAAGACTTCTCCCAATACCCCCGGGACCTCGAGGGCGACATCGCCAAGGCCACCGCCGCCGGCGCTCACGTGATTTTCACTCCGTCCGTCGAGGAACTTTATCCCACCGGCTACTCGACCTTCGTTGATGAAGAAGCCGTCGCCAAACCTCTCGAAGGCGTCTCCCGCCCCACGCACTTCCGCGGGGTCACGACAATTGTAACCAAGTTGTTCAACATCGTGATGCCCACCGTTGCCATTTTTGGCCAAAAAGACGCTCAACAGGTCGCCGTTATCCGCAAAATGGTCACCGATTTACATATTCCCGTTGATATTGTGACCTGCCCAACCACCCGCGACACCGACGGTCTCGCCCTCAGTTCCCGCAACCGCTACCTCTCCACCAATCAACGCATCGCCGCCGGGGCCATTCCGCAGACGCTGCAATTTATCAAGACCATGGTCGACAAAGGCGAGCGCCGGGCCGAACGGCTTGTCGCCGAGACGACTCACCGCCTCGCCGAACACCGCCAACTCCGCGTCATCTATGCCGCCGTGGTGCATCGAGATACCATGCAAAGCCAACGCGAAGTCGTTCCCTGTCAATCCCTCCTCACCATCGCCGCCTGGGTCGACCAAACCCGCCTGATCGACAACGTGGAGTTGTGAGCTAGAACGATGGTTTCCTTCACCTCTATCCTTTCTGCCCCAGAGGAATGTGGTCTTTAAATACTCTTCAGTCATTCAGCTTTTCAGCATTCAGCCTTTCCTGCCATGCCGCCAATCCTCCGTCCCGCCCGCGCTGAAGACGTTCCCGCGATTCAATCGATTTACGGTTATCACGTGCAACACGGCACCGGCACCTTTGAGCTTGAGCCTCCCTCGCTCGGCACCATGCAGAGCCGCTTCACCCAACTCGTGAGTCGTGACTTCCCGTTTCTAGTCGCTACCGAGGACGACACTGTCATCGGCTTCGGTTACGCCGGCCCCTTCCGCGAGCGTCCGGCCTATCGTTTCACGGTCGAAGACTCAATCTACCTGCACCCCGAAAAACTCGGCCGCGGCACCGGTCGACTCCTGCTCCAGCGCCTCATCGAAGAGGCCACCCAACGCGAATTCACCCAAATGATCGCCGTCATCGGCGACTCCGACAACCGCGCATCCATCCGCGTCCACGCCGCCGCCGGCTTCCGAACCACCGGCACCCTGCAAAACGTCGGCTTCAAATTCGACCGCTGGCTCGACGTCGTCCTCATGCAACGCCCCCTGGGTAATTCCTGAGAAACCTTGATCATCTCGACCCCGAGCCACTCTTGTTCCTCTAGTTATCTGCCCCAAGGCGAAGCGGTAGCGAAGCCATTCGTGTGCATTCGTGGTTAAACAAAAAAATCCCTGCCTCACCGCCTTTCCGTCCATGTCCCAATCTTACGACGTCCTTGTGCTCGGTAGCGGTATTGCCGGACTCAGTTTCGCGCTCAAAGCCGCCCAAGCGGGCCATTCGGTCGCCATTCTGACCAAGAAAACCAAGGCCGACTCCAACACCAACTGGGCCCAAGGCGGGATCGCCGCCGTCACCGATCCCACCGACGACGTCGAAAAACATGTGCAGGACACCCTCATCGCGGGGGACGGCCTCTGCCGCGAAAAGGTCGTGCGCGAAATCGTGCGCGATGGCCCCGCCCGGGTGCAGGAACTCGTGGAGCTTGGCCTGAAGTTTTCCCGCGAAGCCGACGGCACCTACGATTTGGGTCGCGAAGGCGGTCACAGCGCCCGGCGCATCCTACACGTCAAAGACATGACCGGCAAAGCCATCGAGGACGCCCTGCTGCGCGCCATCGGCCGAGAACCCCGCGTCGCCCTCTTCGAGCATCTCTTCGGCATCGACCTCATCACCACGGGCCAGGGCAAGCAACGTCGCCTCCGCGGGCTCTACGCACTCGATGTCCACGACGGTCGCGTCATCACGTTCCGGGCTCCCGTCATCATGCTCTCTACCGGCGGCGCGGGTCGGGTTTACCAATACTCCACCAACCCCGAAATCGCGACCGGCGACGGCATCGCCATGGCCTACCGCGCCGGGGTTGAAGTGCGCAATTTAGAGTTTATCCAATTTCACCCCACCACCCTGTTTGCCGCCGACCAAAAACGCTTCCTCATCAGCGAAGCCGTGAGGGGCGAGGGCGCGGTCCTCCGCAACCTTTCCGGCGAAGCCTTCATGGGCCGTTACCATCATCAAGCCGATCTCGCTCCCCGTGACATCGTGGCTCGTGCCATCGACGCGGAGATGAAGACCAGCGGTTCGCCCCACGTATGGCTCGACATCACCCACCGCAACGCCACCTACCTGCGCCGCCGCTTTCCCAAGATCTACCGCACTTGCCAACAGGCCGGATTCGATCTGTCCAAGGATCTTATTCCGGTCGTTCCCGCCGCGCACTATACCTGCGGAGGGGTCGCGACCAACCTCGCCGGGGAAACGGGTCTACCCGGACTTTACGCCTGCGGCGAAGTGAGCTGCACCGGCCTCCACGGGGCCAACCGCCTGGCGAGCAACTCCCTGCTCGAAGCCGTGGTCATCGCCCACCGCGCCTCCATTTCGGTTTCCCGGTATATCACGCGCCATCAAAACGCGAAAACGCCCCCGTTGCCCGAATGGCAGGACCTCGGTGGCACCGATCCTGATGAACGCGTGGTCATCACTCACAACTGGGACGAACTTCGCCGCACCATGTGGGACTACGTCGGTATCATGCGCACCACCAAACGCCTCGAACGCGCCCGCACCCGCATCGCGCTCCTCGAACGAGAGATTCAGGACTATTATTGGAACTTCAAGGTCGACCCCCAACTCCTCGAACTCCGCAACCTCGCCACCGTCGCCCGTCTCATCGTAGCCAGCGCCCTCTCCCGCCACGAGTCCCGCGGCCTCCACGCCAACACCGACTACCCCCAAACCAAAAAACGCGCCACCGACTCCAAGCTGAGTCTTAATTCCAAGCGCTGATTCACGCCTTTCCTCTCGATTCAAGGACCCGGGGTTTCACATCGCCCATCCGTTTTCCCGGAATCTCAATTTCCCGGTGGCCCGGTGGTTGGACGACCGGGTTCAATTCCCGCAACTGCCCTAGTTTTCGGGCGAGTGCATAGTGCGGATTTTTTGCCAATTCTGTTTCTATGGCTGTCACCACTTCCGCCGACAGGCCCGTCGAACTCACCAAATCGTAACCACTCAAACTCGACGTCTCGGACTTCGCTCGCAGCCACACCGCCGCCGGCCGGCCATGCCCGTTCCGCCAAATTCGACTAAACACTTCCTCCACAAATTGCTCGCTCAATTTCTCTCCGCATAGGTCGCTCACGTTCCCTTTCCTTCCCAGGAACTTAAACGTCGGAGTGTTCGCCAGCCGCCCCACACACTCCACCACATCGCCCAAACGATAACGCCAAAGCCCCCCGCCGTTGGTCACGACGACTTCATACTTCCCCCCGGGCTCCAGTTCATGCGCGCAATGCACTCCTCCAGCTTCGTCCACAAACTCGAAAAAGTGCGAGGTCACGGCCAACGGGTAAACCCCTCGTTTTGGTAAAGTAATGACGGCTTCCGTCGCCAAAAGTCCCTTCGCCTGCACCAAAATACGCGGAAACTTTTCCTGCAGCGCACGCCAGCCGCCCGTCGCCGCTTGATCCCCCCAACAACTGATCACCTGCAGCTTCGGCCACCAATGCGTCCAGCCTCTCGGACCCAGCCGTAGCAGTTCCTTCCGTCGGTCTGCACGCTCGATTCCAGCGCAAAGCCATGTCCAGTTCTGCTCCGCCGCCTCCAGCAACAACTCCAAAAATGTGGGATGCCACACCGATATCAAACGGAGGTCCCGCTCCCGCAGGAGATACCCCAAGGTTCGTTGCCAAAACGTTCCCATGTCCTGCTCCAACCGTAGCTCGGCCGGCACGGCCATCGCGCGCCTCACCAACCACGCCTGCCCTTTGCCAAGGTATTCCGCATCATCGGCAAATCCAATCCTCACCGCTGATCCCTCCTGCTCCGTCCCTACACTAAGCGGCGAAATCGCCCAATACGCCGGGCCCGCCAAAATTCCCGGCCTTGTGCGTCGCAGATCGGTCATCCAAGCCCCGATCCCTTCGGTAAACCCACGTTGTAAATCTGCGGTGAACGGGATCAACTTTCGCGCTCCGTTCGATCCGCTCGTCGGCGCCAGATGAGTCACCGTCCCCGTCGTGAGCACGTCGACTTCCCCTTGGCGGATTCTATCGATCCACGGCGCTGTCTCCGCCCAATCTCGGATCGGCACCTGCTGGGCGAAGTCAGTATAGTTTTCAATCCGGGCGAAATCATGTTCACGACCAAACGCCCTGTGCCTGTCGCGCCGCAATCGAGCCTCCAGCCAACGCCACTGCGTCACTTTCGGGTATTTCAAACCAGCGGCAAAACGCCGGGTCGCACCCAAATCGCTCAACGCCCACAACACTTGCGCACTCGCGGCCAACCCATTCACCACGGCAATCCTTCAACCACGCGCACTCCCGCTTTGGTCAGATTCGCATCCCCCAATTCCGTCAGGCACACGAGTTCATCTCCCTCCCTCCAACCGGGATTACTTTGGAGAAAAAACGCTACATGCGGATCACATTTTCGTCCCTCTGCCACTTCTGCCAGGATCGGTTTCAATCGCTGCGGGTTTTCAAACCGCACGACCCCGGTCTGAGGATCAAACTGCTGCCCGAACCGCTCCTTCGCCAACCGATCCCTCAGCGCCAAAATTTCAGCCGACATCGCATCGGCGTGGTGCGGCCAGAAACGCCGCCAAAAAACCGGCAAAAATCGGTAGGTTCGAAATCCTGCCGATAGCAGCAACCAATACACCGGTCCTTCCGGCATACCCCGAATAATCCGTCTGACCATCCCAATCCACCCCCGGGCCAAGGCCGCGGAACCCCACGCCTTTGGTGCCATGATGGTGTCGCCGGAGTTAATCACATTGATACCCTGCCCTGCCCACTTCGTTCGGTAAGCTTGCACGGTTGAAAACCCCACCAGTTCATTTCCTCTTCGCACCCGCAACACCCAATGCTTTTCATCGAGATCGCGGTTAAACTGCACCGAATGAACACCGTCAAAATGCGCGCTCAGCAGATGATACATTTCTTCACGATCACTCTCGGACAAATTGTTCACCGGCGACTCAGTTACCCGATCGACTAATTTTTGGTTCGCGATCATAGCAACGCCACCTCCGGCCTGAAATAACGCTCCCCCCATTCACTTCGGTCAATCCAGGCTTCGCCCAACCTGACCGAATACAGGGTCGTGAAATAACTTTGGGCCCCGAGCGGCTTCACCCACTTTTTTAACATCGGATCTCTGCGATCGAATCCGATGGTCAACCACTCAATACCTTTCCTGTCCGCTTCTCGCGAAAGCTTACGCCAAAGTTCATCGATCATCGACGCGGCACTCTCTTCAATCGCGAACGGAAAAATCGCGGCCTGCTTCAGAACGCTGCCCGCTGGAGGAATTCCTGCCCGCCCCAAGCACGACAAACCCAAGTTCAGCATTGGCCGCATCAATCGAAACGAGTTGCCGTAACCATGAATGATCGTCTGCCGAAATCCTCGCTGATCCCATAAACCCGCCACGCCCACGATCGCGCCGTTTTTCCGCAAGATTTTCACATCACTCGCTTGGAATCCCTGCGCCGCCAATTCACTCCAGCGCTCACAATTCCACGTGATGCCAAAATGATAGCGGCGCGCCTGCCGATTTAGAAAATCCGAAACTTCGTCTTCATCGAAAAGCACATTTCTGTCGTCCCGAAGACCGCACTTCCCCACCGGCAAAACCCGCGTTTCCAACGCTCCGATCTCCTCATAACGCGGCAACCCCAGCTTGCCACTTTCCAACACTCGCCGCGCTCGCGTGTTTCCTGATGCCACACTCGTAAAATACAGTTCCGCCGGGTCCGAACGCTCCTCATCGATCCATTGCTCAAACCCCTGGCGAAGATAACGTAACGATCTGGCCGTGCCCGGCATCGCGCGCAATCCGTTAAAATACCCGACCTGGACAATCCGATCTCCTCGCCAAACCCTCCGCCTCGAACAGGCTCCCGCGATTACCACCCGACCGGCGATTTTACCCACCAATGTCCGATCCACTGTTCCCGCTAGGTTTGTTCCGGCCATATAGGACGGCTCCCGCGCGAACCCTACTCGCACCGATCCGGCCATCGGCACGTCTCGCATCAGTCGACGCATTTCGGCATCATCTCCGGATCCCGCCCACGACCACTCAATGTCGCAGATCGCTGATTCCGCTAGTTGGCTTGCAACAGCTTTCCGGTCCACGATTCGTCTCCCAATGGATAGTGATCACGTAAACTGACATCTCCCCGATGCATGCCGTTGATCAGATAGAAATTTCGCCACATGAAAAAATTCGAACGATTAACCGGATCGAATCCCCGGCGCAGGATACTACCCCACGAGTAGAACTCCCGACGCGCTTCCAAACAACTTCGCCTCAAATCCTCCGGCTCCATTCCTTTAGGCTGAAACGGAATCTGATTATAACTGTAACGGTCATCCAGCCACCACGACTCGAAACGTAACCGCCCCTCCCGCTTCAATCGATCGTAGAGCGGCGTGCCGGGAAAGGGAGTCAGGTGGTTGAAGGCGGAAATATACATCCCGTGTCGCTGCGCGAATTCCACCGTCGGACGAAAACTATCCGGAGTGTCCCCGTCGTAGCCAAAAACAAACGTGCCATAAATACGGATTCGATGGCGACGCAAGTTGGCCAGCGCCCGGTCAAACCCACCTCGCGCCGTGTTGAACGTCTTATTCATGGCCTCCAGATTCGCCGGATTCAGACTCTCGAAACCAATTAACACTCCTTGGCAACCGCTGCGCACGAGGAGCTCCAAAAACTCCTCATCGTGCGCGGCATTGATACTCGATTGACTCACCCACCGGATTTTCAACGGAATCAGCGCGCGAAAGAACTCCTTCGCCTGCGCCAAATTCGACGTGATATTATCATCCACAAAAAAGATGAGTTTCTTCGATGCCTTGATCGCTGTCAGTTCGCTCAAAATCGCATCCACTGGTCTCCGCGTTTGAGTCGAAGAGAACACGGTCTGCACGGCACAAAAGTCACACTTGAAATGACATCCGCGCCCCGCCTCGACCAATCCCACGTTTAGGTATCTTTTACCTTTAAAAATCGAGCGGTCAGGCCGGACCAAATCCAGCGAGGGCCGCTTTGCGGAACGGTAGATTTTTTCCAAACACCCGTGACGAAAATCATCGATCAACTGCGGCCAGACCGCCTCCGCCTCCCCGATCACCACCGCCTCCGCATGGTCCGCCACTTCATCTGGACATAGACTTGCGTGAAAGCCCCCCATCACCACCGGAATACCGCGACTGCGATACTCGCTCGCGATCTGGTAGGCGCGCTTTGCCGTATAAGTCTCCACACTGATCGCCACCAAGTCCGTCGCCTCGTCGAAGGGAATGATCTCCATGCGATCATCATAAAACTTAACCTCAATATCAACCGGAGTGAGACCGGCGAGGGTCGCAGCGGGCAATGATTCCATTTGCCACGTTCTCACGTAACTTCGGTCACCCGCATGGCGACCAATACAGGGATGAATCAACGTCAATCGCATCAGTTTTCGATCGGGATGTCTGTCCGGCGGGATCGGTCGTGAGTTTGGCCGATTATCCAATCACAGTTGTAATAACTTCCAAGGTGATTGGCATAAAATCTATACCCCAGATTCGTGCCGATCCGGACCGGCCATGGGGCCGGCGAATGCCGGAGTCGACGCACGATCGAGCTCACACTGTAAGCCTGCTTCCAAGCCGTCTCCGCCCCGCGTTGCAGTTGATCAACCGACATTTTTCGCGGCTGGAAGACCACATGCTGACCATCGTAAAGCTCCCAATTCCGGGTCAAAATTCGACCTTCGCCTTGGAGCCTCAAGTAGAGTGGCGTGTTCGGAAAAGGCGTCACGATGGCAAACCGGGGTAAGTCAATTTTAGTCCTAACCGCGAACTCGGCCGTGCGCTCAAACACATCCGGATCATCATCATCCAACCCGAAAACGAAACACCCCTGCAACGCGATGCCATGATCATGCAATCGCTCCACCACGCGTTCAAATTGCGCCGGAGAATTGAAATGCTTCTGACTCGATTTCAGGTTGGCGGTCGAGATCGATTCGAGCCCCATCAACAGCCCGCGACACCCGCTGCGCTGCGCCAACTTGAGTAACTCATCATCGTCCGCGAGTAACACGGTCGCCAAGCCATACCACTGCACCCGCAACGGAATCAGCGCCGTGAACAGTGCTTTGGCGTAACCGCGATGCGCCACCAAATTGAGATCGATGAAGATCAGTTTTCGAGCCCTGTATTGCCGAATATCCGCCAGCACTTCTTCCACGGGTTTTTGCCACGGTTTACGCCCCCAGGCCGTGGGCACGACGCAGAAGTCACAGGCATGAACACATCCACGCGTAGCCTCGAAAACACTGCTCGTCACATAGCGCTTGCTCGGGAGCAAATCTCGACGCGCAAACGGGTAACCCGCCAAATCAAAATCCGGCGCCTGCTCATACTGCGACTTCATTCGCCCCGCCGCAAAATCCCGAAGCAACTCCGGCCAACTCTCCTCGGCATAACCCGTCACGATAGCATCCGCATGGGGAGCCGCGTCATCCGGAATCAAAGTCACATGCGGACCGCCCAGCACCACCTTTACGCCATCCCGTCGAAACTGATCAGCCAACTCGTAGGCCCGATTAGCCGTGCCCGTAATCACCGTGATCCCCACCAAGTCTGGTTTCAAATCAGCCGGCACCATTTCGATCCCTTCATCGATCAAAGTAAGCTCGATGTCCAATTCGGGAGGCACCAGTGCCGCCAAGGTCGTGAGTGTGAGCGGTTGATAGCGCAGAGACTTTTTCCAGATCCCTCCGCGGTGCCGATAGAGCGGGCCCTTCGGTGAGATCAAAGCTATCCGCCATGCGCGTGTCATGAGCGCAAATTCTATTCCTGGCTCCAGCGGGCTTCAATTTAATAAAACCGTGTTAATTTGTTCTTCATACGCCCTAAAGGGCACCCATTTCACCATTCCCTTCGGGGCACGCTCTCCGCGCCAACCATCTGCGCGCACTCGCGCTCCCTGTCGTTAGAATAATTCATTCTAACTAGGCGAAACGGGTGTGAAGCCATACCTGTCCATTCGTGGTTAAAAGCAATCCAGCCTCTCCACCTTCCACCGAATTTCAATTAGATCGCAATCGGACTGACTCCGGATTGACAGCCCTACTTTCGTATATACATCACGTATATACATGATCAAGACTGCCAAACTTTTTTCCAACGGAGGTTCTCAAGCCATCCGCTTACCGAAGGAGTTTCGTTTCCCGGGCAAAGAGGTGAATATCCGCAAAACCAAGACCGGCATTTCGATCACGCCCGTGGAAGATAAGGACGAGGAACTGCGAGAAGCCATGCGTCGGCTGGCGGGCTCATGCCCTGATTTTCCCGATATTCCTCGGCATCAGGTTCCCGATTTACCGCGAGAGCTCAACTGGTGATCGATGTTATTTCTGCCTGACACCAACGCCTGCTCCCAATTCATGCGGGGACATCCTCAATTGATTGAAACATGGATCAAAACGGCCCCTCAAATTCGACTGTCTGCTGTGGTCGTCGCTGAACTCGAATTCGGCGCCACTAAATCAGCATCCTCCAAACAACAACGTAGAGTCACCGAATTGGTATCCAGACTCCCCTTTGAACCCTTTTCCCGCGAGGATACTTTGGCCTACGCCAAACTCAGAACGCATCTTGAACGCCGCGGGGAGGTCATCGGGTCAATTGACATGCTGATCGCCGCTCAGGCCCTACGCCTCGGTGCGACGATCGTCACCCACAATGTCGCGGAATTCAAACGCGTCCCAAAACTCAAAATAGTCGACTGGCAGACTTCCAATTCATGAGCGCCGACCAACTCACCGGCGTGCTCGAGCGCATCATTTTCTCCAACGAGGAAAACCACTACACCATCGCAGAGTTCCGCTCCGGCGATGACTCCGAGAAGGTGACCATCGTCGGCACATTACCCGGTGTGCAATGCGGCGAGACCCTCCACCTCGAAGGCCAGTGGACCCGCCACAGCCAACACGGCGCCCAATTCAAAATTGCCTCCTTCCGCTCCACCCTCCCATCGACCGTGTATGGGATCCGCAAATACCTCGGCAGTGGCCTCGTGCCGGGGATCGGCAAGGTCTACGCCAACAAGATCGTCGACGCCTTCGGCACCGATACCTTTCGCGTCCTCTCCGAAGAAAGCGCCCGCCTCCGCGCTGTGCCCGGCATTGGCAAGAAACGCGCCTCGTCCATCAAAGCCGCGTGGGATGACCAACGCGCTTTTCGTGAACTCTACATTTTTCTCCAAACCTACGGCGTCACCACCAGTCAGTGCGTAAAACTCCACAACGCTTACGGTGCGCAGGCCCGACACATCCTCACCACGGAGCCCTACCGGGTCGCCCGCGACATTGACGGTATCGGGTTCAAGACCGCCGATAAAATCGCCATCAATCTCGGCTTCGCCAACGACGCGCCCCCTCGTCTCGACGCCGGCCTACTCTACGACATGGAGATTCTGCAAGAGGAAGGTCACACCGCCATCCGCGAAGCCGACCTCATTGCCCACGCCGCCGAGTTGCTCGAGACCACCAAGGACCATCTGGAAACCCGCGTTGCCGCGCTACTCGAATCCCGCCACTTGATTCGCCACTGGCCCGAACCTCCTCCCGGCACTACTGCTGTAGCCGGGGTCGCCGACCCCGGTCGCGCCGCGCCATCACCGAGCACCGGGGCCATCGACCCCGGCCACAACAACGCCATCGGCTACATCCCCCTCCCAGGTTCGGGTTTCATTCAGCTCCCCATTCTCGACCGGGCCGAAACCAAAATCGCCGCCGTTGTTAAACGCGTCACGGCCGTTCCGTCTGGGCTTCCTCCCATCAAAATCGATGCCGCCGTGAATTGGGCACAGCAAAAGGCATCGATTGAATTCGCCACCAAACAAGCCGACGCCATCCGCACCGCCCTGAGCGAAAAGTTCAGCATCCTCACCGGTGGGCCCGGAACCGGCAAGACCACGATTTTACGCGCCCTGGTTGATATTCTCCGCGCCAAGAAGGTGAGGATTCACCTCGCCGCCCCCACCGGGCGCGCCGCCCAACGCCTCGCCGAGACCACCGGTGGTTTCGCGTCCACCATTCATCGCCTGCTGAAATTCGATCCCTCCAAGGGTCACTTCACCACCAACGAAGATCACCCGCTGGCCACTGATTTCTTGGTCGTCGATGAGGCCTCGATGCTCGATACGCGCCTGGCCTCCGCCCTCCTGCAGGCCGTGCCCGCCAAGGCACATCTAGTCCTCGTCGGCGATACCGACCAGCTTCCTTCCGTCGGTGCGGGCAACGTGCTGCAAGACCTTATCGCAACGCAGCGCGTCGCCGTCACGCGCCTCGATGTGATTCATCGCCAAAAGGGACAGAGTGGCATCGTCACGACCGCGCACGGCATCAACAGCGGCGATCCCACGCTACCGCCCACCCACCCCGAGATGACGACCATCCCAGTCTGGAGCGATCTCAACTTCATCCCCGCGACCGACCAAGAGGACTGCGTTCGCAAGGTGCTTGAACTCTGCCGCGACGTCATCCCCCGCACCCACAAATGGGTGAAACCGCGCGAAGACATTCAGGTGCTCGCGCCCATGCACCGCGGCACCGCCGGGGTCGGCAATTTCAACCTCCGCCTGCAGGACGCGCTCAATCCCGGCCGCCAAGGCATCAAGTTTGGCTCCACCGAGTTTCGCCCCGGGGATAAGATCATCCAACTGCGCAACAACTACGACAAATCTCTCTTCAACGGCGACATCGGCACCATCGTTTCAACCGATGGTATCGCGGGCACGCTCGATGCGCAATTCGACTCCGAACGCCACACCTTCGAGCGCGGTGAGTTCGGCGACCTCGCCCTCGCTTACGCCATCAGCATCCACAAGTCTCAAGGATCTGAATACCCCGTGGTCGTGATCCCACTCATGAAAGCGCACTTCATGATGCTGCAGCGCAACCTCCTCTACACCGCCATCACCCGCGGTAAGAAAAAGGTCTACTTGGTCGGCGAACCCGCCGCCTATGGCATGGCGGTTCGCAACCATGAAGCCAAGGTCCGCAGCACCCACCTCAAGCAGAAGATCGCCGCCGCCGGTTAAAGGCTCGGGTGCTTTGCGGAGGACCCGGACGCGGATGTGAACTTGCCTCTAGAAAGTCTAAACTGCGTCCCACACCCGCAGGCCAGGAATCGTGCGGAAATGCCGATCGTAGGTGATCAGCTTTGAACCAGATTCGATGCAGGCACTCGCAATCCAAATATCATTGATCGGAATCGGCGTGCCATCTCGCTTCAGTCGATCCTGAATTTCGCCATAAATTTGCGGGGTTTCCTCTGTAGCCAGCCACAAGTTTACCGTAGGTTTGGCTAGGAATGTCCGCAGCTCCTCAAGGTTTTGCTGGAGGCGATCGCCCCCCCGAAACCCGTAGTGGAGCTCACCGATCACGAACAAGGGCACATTCACCAACTCAGCGCCGGCGAGGGCCGCGAGGACGGCTTGGTCCCCTCGCATAAATGCACTGTAGGCATTGGTATCGATCGTGATCTTGCTCATGCTATCGACTCCAGTCAGCGGGATCGACCGTGCGGGTCGGGTTCACTCTCTCCTCAAACGCTCGGGCTTCCGCTTCCGACCATGATCCCGCCAGATCCTCAAAATCGGCCCGATGGTCCACCGGTGACGGCTTTTTCAGCCCTAGGCTCTCGGACAGCAGGATTTTCACGGTTTGATTCACCGACAAACCTTCACGACGAGCTCGCAGTTCCAATGATTCCGCAAGTTTGGCATCAAGCTTATGAATGGTGAACGACTTCATGGTTCATATTCGATTCGATTTATGAACCACGTCAAGTTTTACCTCCCCCTCTATACCTGATGTTGCCTGATCGCGAGAGTGAGTTGTCCGAGTCCTTCGCGGCCTCAGACAGACAGGTCAACCATCCCCATACGCCCGCTCCACCCGAGCCACACGCACGGTGTAATCCTCATACCAACGTGCCTTGCCGGTCGCCTGCGCGCCCCGATGTTCCGACTGCCCTTTCCAGGCCCGAATTGCCGCCTCATCGCGCCAATAGCTCACGGTGATTCCCACCCCATCTGCGCCCCGCGCCGATTCGATACCGAGAAATCCGTCTTGTTTCGCCGCCAATTCCTCCATGCGCTGCGCCATCTGGCCGTAGCCCGCATCATCGAGGCTTAGCTTGGAGGTAAAAATCACCGCAAAATATGGCGGTTCGGGCAGTCTCAAAAGTTCAGGTTCGGTGTTCATGATTCTTCGATTCGCGTTAGCACTAACATGCTGTTGGCTCCGGCGAAAAATTCGTAGTTCACACTCACGATTGCAGACGTAATTCCGTCGGCAGCGAGATCCTTTCGCAAACGCGACAACTC
>CAXBOL010000025.1:0-15580 GCA_963977295.1 uncultured Opitutaceae bacterium | reverse complement strand
CGAGGGAGTTGTGCTGGACCCATCAGAAAGCCTGATGGCGCGCCCCGCGTGTCCTCCAAGGTTCCTGCTCAGCGGGACGACGGAGGGCGGTTACGCCCTACCTCAGGTCAAATGGCGCTAAAGTCTGTTTCTCAAAAGACGTTGATATTAAATCGTCTTTCGGACGACCTGGTTATAAATCAGAAAGGGACTCGAGCGGTTGGGAAAACTCCACACCGGACTGGGACCAACCGACTGCCGCAGTCGCTTGGTGCGCGACACGGGACGGGTTTGAGACTACAGCGGATTGAGTTGTAGCCCGAGATCGTAGACCGCGAGGTGCAGCCCTTGACAGCTGGCCAGACCGGGCGACCCGAGCAGGGATCGCCTCTTCGACTGAATTTGCATTCGTCGGCGATCTGAGATCGCCCCGTGAAATGGCGTGGGAAATCTTCGACGCTACCTCGCGGCTCCGCTCGGGGCGTTTGAGCCCCAGCGTTCGAGGGCAGATTTTAACTCCACGACCTGCACTGGTTTGGAAATGTAGTCATCCATCCCGGCTTCGAGGCAAAGCTCCCGGTCGCCTTGCATGGCGTTGCCGGTCATCGCCACCATGCGAGGACGGGGGGTGTCGAGAGTCTTCCACTTTTGGCAGATTGCGCGGGCGGTTTCGTAGCCATCCATCTCCGGCATTTGCACGTCCAAGAGGATGAGGTCGTAGTCCTTGTTTTCGAGGGCCTGCAGCACTTCCTTGCCGTTGCCCACGGCGTCGGCGACATAACCCAGTCGCTTGAGCAGCATGCAAGCGACTTTCAGATTCACGGCGTTGTCGTCGACGACCAGGAGATCGATGGGGAGCCGATCCGCCATTTTTTGAGCATCGGTTCCAAACGGTGAACTGGTGGCCGTCCGTTTGTCCATTGCGGTGATGCCGGAGACGGCTCGGACCAGCGACTCGAGGATGGAGGCGGGCCTGAATGGTTTGGCGAGCAGGCCATCGACCAAGGAGGCCCGATGGCTATTCGACCGAAGGCGGTGATTCGAAACCAAAAGCACGGCGGCTTTGGTGGCGGCGGGGGACTCGCGGAGGTGGGTCACGGTCGATTCGGTGGCCTCGCCCAGTAATTCGTGATCCAACAACACCAGATCGAACGTCGCCGTTGAGTTGAGCGCGGCGTGGAGCTCGTTGCGGTCGCTGGCCACAGTCAGGTGAACATGCCAGATTTCGGCGAATTGGGCCATTGCTTGGCGCTGGGACGCGTTGTCGTCCAGGAATAACAGGCGTTTGCCACGCAAAGCGTGCGACCCATTCAGCCAAGTGGCGCCTTCGCCGGTGCCGGTGCGCACTTTGACATTGAAGATAAACTTCGACCCGACTCCGGCCTCGCTCTCCACCCACATTGCGCCGTCCATGAGTTCGGCGAGTCGTTTGCTGATGGCCAATCCCAGCCCGGTGCCGCCGAATTCGCGAGTGGTAGAGCCGTCAACTTGACTGAAGCTCTTGAACAACCGGTCTTGTTTTTCGGGCGGGATGCCAATTCCGGTATCGATAACCTTGAACAGAAGATCGAGTTGTCCGTCCGAAAGTATCTGCTTAACCGATACGTTCACCACCACTTCGCCCTGGGCGGTGAATTTGACGGCGTTGCCGACCAGATTGACGAGCACTTGTCGCAGTCGGGTGACATCGCCGATCAGGATCTCCGGCACGGTGGGGTCGATGAGGGAGACGAGGTCGAGTTCTTTTTCCGCGGCCTTTGGCGCCACAAGTTCGAGCGCCTCTTCGATGCATTGCCGCAGGTTGTAGGGATGGGTTTCGAGTTCGATCTTGCCGGATTCGATTTTCGAAAAATCGAGGATGTCGTTGATGATCGTGAGAAGACTTTCGCCCGAACTCCGGATGATTTCGACAAAGTCGCGTTGCTCGGCGTTGAGGGGAGTGTCCAGCAACAGCGTGGTCATGCCGACGACGCCGTTCATGGGAGTGCGAATCTCATGGCTCATGTTGGCCAGAAACGCGGATTTGGCTTGGGTCGCTTCTTCCAGTTTCTGGTTGAGTGAAATCAGGGCGGTGTTGCTGTCGACCAGTTGCTGTTGGCTTTCGCGCAGTGCCCGGTAAGCGTCGTCGCGTTGGACCAAGCTAAGGTAGGCCCGGGAGTGGTGGCGCACGCGTGCGATCAACTCGATTTTGTCCGGAATTTTGACAATGTAGTCGTTGGCGCCGGCGGCGAACGCTTCACTCTTGGTCGTGGGGTCATCCTTGGTCGAGAGAACGATGATGGGAATGGCTCGAGTGTGCGGATGCTGGCGATATTGCCGGGTCAGCGTGAGACCGTCCACTCCCGGCATCACGAGGTCTTGGAGGATGACGGTGGGTTTGATTTGCTCTGCGATGGCAATGGAGTCGCGAGGATTGGAGCAGTAGTGAAAATCGATATTGGGCTCGTTGGCGAGGGCGCGACGAATGGCTTCGCCGACCATCGCTTGGTCGTCGACGAGGAGCACCATGCAATTGAAATCATTGTGGGACGAAAAATTCATGATTTATGCAGGTTTAATCTATGGGGCAGGTGAAATGGGAGCGTGGTGCGACCAACCAGGCTTGGTGAGTGAAACGAGTTGGGGCGCGATGGCGGGAAGCGGCAAAATATCGACGGCGGCATCCAGTTGAGCCGCAGCCTTGGGCATGCCATAAACGGCGCTGGTAGCCTGATCTTGAGCGATAGTGTGGCAGCCTTGGTTACGCAAGGCACGCAGACCCAGGGCGCCGTCGCGCCCCATGCCGGTCAACAACACCCCGATTATGCCGCGGGTCCAATGTTGGGTGAGCGTTTGCATGAAAACGTCCACGGACGGGCGATACACGTAGTCCTTTGGGTGCTCGGTGTAACCCAACGTGCCATCGGCGTGCATTACGAGGTGGTCGTTACTCCCGGCGAGGTGCACTTGACCGGGGACGGGACGATCACCTTCGACCGCGACCTTGACGTTTAACTTGGCGTCGCGATCGAGCCATTGGGCCATGCCCTCGGCGAATTGCACATCCACATGTTGCACCACCACGATAGCCGCGGGAAAATCTGCGGGCAACGCCGCGAGGAGGGTGGCGAGGGCCGCCGGACCACCGGCGGAGGCCCCAATCGCGACAAGGGTGGGGGTGCTGAAACGGGAAAACGGCTTGAAGGGCGGATTGGTGGTCGCGAGGGTTGGGCCGCGATCCCGCACCAGTTTGCGCAGCACTTCAATTTTGTTGAGCAGCGGTGCGGCGCCTTCCTTGGGGTCGCCACGACCGAGGGCGGGCGTATCGACGGCGTCCAGCGCCCCGTGACCCATCGCTTCAAACACGCGCCACGCATTGGATCCGACGCTGACCGTCACGATCAGGATCGGACACGGGCACGTCGCCATGATGCGACGTGTTGCCTCCACGCCGTTCATTTTTGGCATGACCAAATCCATCAACACCAAGTCCGGGGTCAATTTCGTGCAGTGTTCGACCGCTTCGATGCCATTGCTCGCCACCCAGACCACGTCGTAGGCGGGATTGAGCATGAGGGCCCGTTTCAAGGCCACGACGGCCAGAGGCATGTCGTTGACGATGCCGATTCTCATGAGTTGGCGTCTCCAATCAAATCTCCCACGGCCTGCACAAGGGTCTCGTCGTGAAAACTTGCTTTGGTGAGGTAATAGTCCGCGCCCGCGTCGAGTCCTCGGCGGCGGTCCTCTTCACGGTCTTTGTAGGAAACGATCATCACAGGAATTTTTTTCAGACCCGGATCATTCTTAATCAGGGTGACCAATTCAATGCCGTCCATCCGGGGCATGTCGATGTCGGTGACCACCAGATCAAATTGGCCGACACGCACGGCGTTCCAGCCGTCCCGACCATCGACCGCGACTTCAACCTGATAACCCTGATTGACGAGTAGCTTGCGCTCCAGTTCGCGCACCGTGAGAGAATCGTCCACCACCAGCACGCGTTTCTTCACGCTCACGTCGCGAGTGCTGGTTGATCCCGCAACGCTGCTGAGACTGCCGCTGGCGATGAGTTTGTCCACCGATCGCAGCAGATCCTCGGTGTCGATGATCAACACCGGGGAGCCATCCTGCATGAGCGCTCCGGCGGCGATATCCTTGATTTTACCTAGCCGGGAATCAAGCGGTTGCACCACCAGTTCACCTTCGCCGAGAAATCGATCCACGACCAGTCCGTAGGTGCGGTCACGCGAACCGATCATCAATACGGGCAGGTCTTCGTTGCGGAAATTGGGTTCATCGCCGCCCAAAATTTGATGCGCCGCGATGAGTCCGACCGAGCGGTCATCCTGGCGAAAATGCGGGCGCCCTTCCAAGGTGACCACCCGATCGGTGGGCAGTTTTAAAGTGCGGGCGATGTGGGCGAGCGGGAACGCGAAGGGCTGTCCGCCGATTTCGACCAACAGCGTCCGCACCACCGAAAGCGTGAGTGGAAGTTGCAGTTGAAATTGCGTGCCGTGGCCGGGCTGGGACACGACGCGCACGGTGCCTCGCACCTGCTTCAACATGTTTTGCACGACATCGAGGCCGACGCCCCGACCCGAGATGTCAGTCACCGTTTCCTTCACCGTGAATCCAGGGAGAAACAGAAACTCCAACAACTCGCTCTCACTCAGTTTGGCGGCCGTTTCCGCGTTGGTGAGATTTCGCGCGACGATCTTTTCTCGCAGTTGGTTGAGATCGATACCGCGACCATCGTCGGAGACGACAATCTGCAGCACACCGGCGAGGTGGCCGGCTTCCAATCGGACGAGCCCCTCGTCGGGTTTGCCGGTCGCTACCCGTTCGGTGGCGGACTCGAGTCCGTGGTCGACGGCGTTGCGTAACAAGTGCCCCAGGGGAGCCTCCAGTTTTTCTAAAATCTCGCGATCCACTTGCGTGTCTTCCCCGATGAGTTCTAGTCGCACCGATTTATCCAGTTTGCGACCGACATCGCGCACCATGCGGGGAAACCCCTGCACGCCGTCGGCGAAGGGGCGCATGCGCACGGCCAGCGCTTCGTCGTAAAGTCGATTGGCCAGATTGGTGGAGCGTCGATCGAAGAGCTCAAACTCCTCGAGTCGATTGGCCAGCAAGTCCTGGCACTCCGCCAGTAGGCGTTGGGCCTCGATCAACCGTTCATCGGCGGATGGATTGGGAATGGTGTTCAGCGTTTTTCCGAGATCACGATGCAGCCGTTTCAGTCGCCCCAGGGAGGTGCCAAACGGTTTCAGCCAGCGCGAACCGACGAGAGATTCGCTCGCCAATCCGAGCAGACGGTTAAGGCTATCGGCGGTCACGCGCAGCACGCGGTCGGTCGTGCCCGTGGCCTCGGCGGCCGGCGACTCCTTGGTCGGTGGCGGAACTTCGCGAGCGGCGGCAGGGGAGGGTTCCTCAGCGGGTGGCGGTGGCTCGGCGTAGGTGACGACCTCGGTTCCCGACTCCACCGCAGGAGCGGATGGGGCGAAATTTTCGCTGACGTTGTCCAGCGCGTGGAGGAAGTTGGTGATCTCCTCTTTTTTTGCGCCCGACCACTGGGGGGCTTCGGCTTCGGGGGTTTGGGCAATACGGGTGAGCAGATCCACTCCGATCAACAAGACGTCGATGCGCGCTTGGTGCAGTTGCAGTTCTCCGTTTTGCGCGGCGACAAAACAATCCTCCATCGCGTGGGCCACCTTCACCCCGGCATCCAGACCGACGATGCGAGCAGCGCCTTTGAGGGAATGCGCGGCGCGCATGGCGGATTCGTGATGTTCGCTGTCCGTCGGATTTCGCTCCAGGGCCAGCAGGCTTTCGGTGAGCACGGTCGCCTGGCTTTCCACTTCCGCCCGGAAGAGGTCCATCATGGAAAAATCACTGAGGTCGTCGCTCATGCCAGGTTGCGGTTGATGCTGTAAAACAGCAGTTGGTCGTCCAGCAGGCCGATGGATTTCTCGCGCCAGAGCAGCATCGACTTGGTGTAGGTGGCGGTGGCTTTGGCCACGGTGGAGGGCACGTCTTTGAGCTGACTGCGTTGGTAGCGATGCACGCCCAAAACTTCATCGACGGGAAACACGAGGCTGCGGCCTTCCCAGCTCACGACCAACAGTTGGGGGTGGCGCAAGCGATCGCCCTTGTCCTGGGCTCCGCCGATGCCGGATAATCCTAGTAGTTGTAGTAGTGATACACTAACCAACAACGACCCTCGCACGTTGACCAAGCCCAATACGATTTGATTGCGGCGGTGAGGCAGGGGGTGGGTTTTGCGCGGCGGCACGACCTCTTTGAAGTTAACCGTGGCCAAGGCGAACCATTCGGGTCCCACGCGAAACACCACGGCCGATTCCGTGACGGTATCCTCCTGTCGCAACTCGGTCGCGTAGTGCTGGGTCCAGTCTTCGGTTTGGTCGGTGGGCAGGTCGCCATTGAGCAGTTGAATTGCCGCCGCCGAATACACCGGGCAATTGCGACAATGCACGTGTTCCACGAGTTTTGGACAAGAGCCGTCGCCGCGCACGCCGATTTGATTCCAACAGTCGTCAATGCGAGTCTGGGGAGACTTATCAGACTGATCACTCATGCGGAAACTCCGGTGCGTTGTTTCAACCGCTGCGCGCGCTCGAGGATGATGCGGGCATCGGCCAGTCTCCCTTGGGCCTCAAGCAAGAAGCCCAGGTGAGTCATGGCCTCCTGATGCTGGGGATCGAGGTAGAGCACCTTGCGGTAAAGTTCGGTGGCTTCCCGGCTTTGGCCTTCGGCATCCCGCACGAGGCCCATCACGTAGTAGGTTTTGGCGGTGGGCCCTTGATCCCGCAGCGCCGTTTCACAAATCTTGATCGCTTCGGCCAAACGACCTTGATTGGCCAATTGCAAGGCCTGTTCGATGTGGTCCGGTCCTGTCTCGGCCGGCAAGGACGGTGGGGCGACCGGCGTCGTTGAGGGACTGTTGGGAGTGAACGGTCTTTTGACCGGCGCGAAGCGTGGCGGCGGCGGCACGGGGCGAGTGCGGACGGCGCGGACGGGAGGCTTCGACTCGACGACGGGGACGGCGGGTTTGGCCGAACCCGGACGGAAGGCGAAGGCGAGGGGGATCTTGGCCGACACAAATGGGTGGCTGAGCAGGAGACCCGTCTCGGAGGGACCGACAAAAAACCAACCGTCGGGGCGAAGCATCCGGTTGATCGCGGTGACGGCTCGATCCTGCGTGGGACGATCAAAGTAGATCAGCAGATTACGGCAAAACACGACGTCGTAGATGCGGCCATCGGCGGCAAAGGAATCGTCGAGTAGATTGGTGGTGCGAAAGTCAACTTGTTGGCGAACGCAGTCGGCGATCTTCCAACCGGAAACCACCGGCTTGAAATGACGTTCGCGAAAGTGGAGATCCCGCCCGCGAAAGGAGTTTTTACCGTAAACTCCTTGTTGGCCGGCGGCGACGTTGCCGCGGCTGATGTCGATGGCGTCGACGCGAAACCGCTCCGGAGGGATGCCTGCATCGAGCAGCGCCATCGTCATCGAGTAAGGTTCCTCTCCGGTCGAGCACGGCACGCTCAGGATACGAAAGGTTTGACCGGGATGGGTCGGCATCCAGTCGTCGCGCACGAGGCGGGCCAGCGCGGCGAACGCCTCGCGGTCGCGAAAAAACCACGTTTCGGGCACGACCACGGTTTCAATCAAATCCTGGAGTTCGGCAGGATGGGAGGTGACGCGTTTGAAATAAAGCTCCCGGTCGTCCAACCCGGTCGCGGCGAGCCGCCGTTGCACGGCCCGCTCCACCGCCGCGGAGCCGATGGACACCGCATCGAGCCCCATCTTTTCCTTCAGTAATGCCTCGAAATCGAACGCCATCAGACTTCGGCCTCGGCCAATTGGTTGAACAGCAGATCACGCACCGGGGGTGGGATTAGCTTCTCGATTCGCACCCATTGGATGAGCCCCCGGGCGTCTTCGGTGACGGGGCCCAGATAGGGGGCGCCATCGTTTTTCACGCCCGTTTCCACAAAGTCGCGCCCTTCGCGTCGCAGGGTTTCGGTGGCGTGCTCGGCGATCAGACCGAGCTGGTGGTGCCCGCCGAGACCGTCGGGGTAATTGACCACGAGCAATCGCGTGCTGCGGCGGGCATGCGCGGGTCTCCCAAGGGTCAGTTGCACCAGATCGAGCACCGGGACGGACCGGCCTCGGTAGGTGAACACGCCAGCGACCCCTGCCGGGGCCTGCGGCAGGGTCTTCAACTTCACCACGGGCAGGACTTCCACGACCTGATTGGCTTGGATCGCGTAGTAGTCTGTCCCGAGTTGGAGCAGGAGAAAAAGCATGGGGATGGCGTTGGTGCTACAACTTGATGCGTTCGACGCCGCCCTTGAGGATGCGGGCGGTTTCGTTGAGCTGATCGATGGCCATGCTGGATTGCTGCAACGACTCTACGGTTTGTTGGGCGGCCTCGCTGAGTTGGCCCAACGCGTCGCTGATCTGCTCGGCGCCGGTGGCCTGCGCCTGCATGCCCTCGTTTACGCTTTCGAAGGTGGGGGTCATCATTTGCACGTGCTGAATGATCTGGGCGAGTTGGCTGCCGACGTCTTTGACCTCATCCACGCCGCGCCGCACTTCCTCGGAAAATTTGTCCATGCCCATCACCCCGGCGGATACGGCTGAAAGCATTTCCTTCACCATTTGTTCGATGTCGTGCGTCGCCACGGCAGTTTGATCGGCGAGGCGACGGATCTCGGTGGCCACGACGGCGAAACCGCGCCCGTATTCACCAGCTTTCTCGGCTTCGATGGCAGCGTTGAGGGAAAGCAGGTTGGTTTGATCGGCGACCTTGGTGATCGTGGTGACCACTTGGTTGATGTTGCCGGCTTTCTCGTTGAGCACGGTCAGCTTGGCGTTGATGGCGCCAGCGGCGGACATGATTTGGTGCATGGTTTCCTCCATGCGGGAAAGTCCAGCGTGACCACTGCCGGCCAGTTTCTCGGATTCCTCGGCCATGGAAGCGGCCTCGCCCATGGTTTTGACGAGCTCCTTCGAGGTGGCCGAGATTTCGCGGGACGTCGCGCCAATCTCGGTCGTGGTGGCGGCGACTTCACTGGCGGTGGCCTGTTGTTCACGGGCAGTCGATGCGATCTCGGTGATCGAAGTGTTCACCTGCACGCCCGAGCGTTGCACCTCGCCGACCAGGACGACCAAGTCTCCGACCAGCCGTGAAAGGCTGTAGCCGATGATGCCGGCGAGGATGAGACCAATGAGCAGCAGTCCCAACAGGAACAGACGCATCTTGTGGTTGGTGGCCTCGGCTTGGGCGATCCTGGTTTCGACTTCCTTGGTCTGCAGGAGAGAAAGCTCCCGCAGCTTCTCGCAGTAAGGATCGATGGCGCTGTAGAGATCGGTGTGATTGTAGGCAGTGAGCTGGGACATGTTTTCCTGCTCCAGAATGGTGCCCAGGCGACGCATCGATACATGCAGGGCCTCGGCGTAGGGGGCCACGCTCTTGATGACTTCTTTTTCCTCCGCGTCATGGTCGGTCGAGAGGTAGTCCTCCCATGCGTGGTCACCCTTTTGGATCGAGGCCAGAATGCGGGCTCGACCTTGTTCCCAAGTCAAAGCGCCGTCGGCGATTTTGTGCGCGTCGTGCACCACCGATGCGGCGTAGCTGTTGAACGCCTCCTTGAGGTGGATGACGGGCAGTATTTGGTTGGAGTGGATCGAACGCAGGGCTTTTTCGCTATCGCTGAGGTCCTTGTAGCCAATGAGACCGATTCCGGTCATAAGCAGTGCCAGCACGCTGATCGCGACGATTAACCGAGTTTTAAGTCCGGAGTTATTCATGAAAGGGATTGAGTTGAGGGAGAAATCCCGGGCCTAACAGTGGCCTCTGGGACAGAGGTAAAAAGGTGTCTGCGACTGAAGATAGGGAGCGAAACGATCGATTAAATACGCAAAATTTCTCTCTCCCTGAGCCCACATGGGATGGGGGAAGAGAGGAGGCACACTGTCGATTGGTCGGAGGGGGCGCAAGCGGGGAAAGTCCCTGGAATCAACTAGGGGTTTCTCTCCAAGTGCTGATATTCAAGCCAATGCCCTCTCCACGGAAAATTGAGTAGGTGGTGACCCTTTAATGATTGGAATTTCGCGTTGATGCGATCTGACATCGTCAGCCGTCCGAATCAGCACGACCCTGCCAACCTGCCCATGCCGCGAGAAGAAGATCTGTTTAGCGATGCCCTGGAATTGCCCGTCGAGGCTCGAGGGGAGTTTTTGCGTGAATCGTGTGGACGCGATGAGGAGATGCGTGAGCGATTGGAGCGGCTGT
Source organism: uncultured Opitutaceae bacterium (assembly GCA_963977295.1). Lineage (GTDB taxonomy): Bacteria > Verrucomicrobiota > Verrucomicrobiia > Opitutales > Opitutaceae > Actomonas. Next base: position 5,301 of record CAXBOL010000025.1, on the reverse strand, counting down.
TGGAAGCGCATGTTGCGGCGGAAAGTTTCATGGCCAAGCCGGCGGTGACGAGAGTTGAGGCGTCGGTGGAGCCACGGCTTGGCGATACGATTGGCCGTTATACCTTGATCGAAAAGATTGGGGAGGGAGGTTGCGGTGCGGTCTATCTGGCGGAGCAGTTCGAACCTGTGAAACGTCGGGTGGCGTTGAAGGTGATCAAACTAGGTATGGACACGGCCAGCGTGATTAGCCGCTTCGAAGCGGAGCGACAGGCCTTGGCGCGTATGGAGCATCCGGATATCGCTCGGGTGTTGGATGCTGGTTCGACGGCGACGGGACGTCCCTTCTTCGTGATGGAGAATGTGGCGGGGGTGCCGATCACGACGTTTTGTGATGAGCATAAACTTCCGATGGCGGAGCGGCTGGGGTTGTTTTCCCGGGTGTGTTTGGCTATCCAGCATGCCCACCAGAAGGGAATTATCCATCGGGACGTGAAGCCAAGTAATGTGTTGGTGGCGTGGCACGATGGAATTGTCTCACCCAAGGTGATCGACTTCGGGATCGCGAAGGCGACGGAAGGCCGCCTGACGGCGGAAACGGTGGAGACGCAACTGGGTCAGTTTTTGGGCACGCCGGCTTATATGAGCCCGGAGCAAGCGGATTTGGCGGAGTTGGACATCGATACGCGAACCGACGTCTACAGCTTGGGGGTGCTCCTGTATGAGTTACTGACGGGGTTGCCGCCGTTTGAGCCGAAAGAGCTACTGGCGGCCGGACTCGAACACATGCGGCGACAAATTCGGGAGATTGATCCCCCTAGACCCTCTACGCGGTTGCAGACGATGGATCCGAAGTTGCGGGAAACGGCGGCGTCACGCCGGGTCATTGATCCGCCTAAATTGGCGGCTCGGATTTCGGGTGATTTGGACTGGGTCGTGATGCGTTGTTTGGAAAAAGACCGGACGCGACGATATGAATCAGCCGCGGCGTTGGCGCGGGATATTCAGCGGCATTTGGCCAACGAGGCGATTGACGCGAGGCCGGCGAGTGCGGGATATCGCTTGTCGAAATTGGTGCGGCGAAATCGGCTGGCTTTCGCGGCCGCGGCGGCGGTTTTGGTGGCTTTGGTCGGTGGGATCGTGGCCACCTCGTGGCAGGCGGTGCGGGCGAATCGAGCTGAAAAAGTTGCCCAGGAAAAGGCGGAAATCGCGACGGCGGTGCAGGAGTTTTTGACCCGGGATATGTTGAGTCAGGCCAATAGCTTTGCCCAAGCGGATGCCGGTGAGCAGCCGGATGCCGATCTCAAGGTGCGCGAGGCGCTGGCGCGGGCGGCCGTGAAAGTCGGAGAACGCTTCGCGAATCGACCGAGGGTCGAATTGGAAGTGCGGCAATCGATCGGTGAATCGTATCTGGGCATGTTTCTGGGCGATCCGGCGATCGAGCAATTGTCCCGAGCTTTGGAACTGGCGGAAACGTGGTTGGGTCCCACTCACAAGCAGACCTTGCAAATCAAGCGATCGCTCGGCCGAGCCTACTTCCATCGGGGCGATCATGCGAAGGCCTTGGAACTCCAGACGGCGGTGGCGACCGCGATGGAGCGGGTGAAGTCGCCAGTTGAGGACTTGAGTAATGTTCGCACGGAGCAGGCGCTGACATTGGAGGCGATGGGCGACTATCAGCAGGCCAGGGATATTCACCGGGAACTGTATGAGGAGAATCTCGCTCGGCTTGGTTTGGAGGATCAGGCAACCTTGGTTACGGCGGGCAACTACGCCGGGATGCTGTTTTCTTTGGGGCAATTGGCAGAGGCCGAGAAGTTGCAGCGCATGGTGATTGAAATCGAGGCCAAGGTATTGGGTCCGGAGCACCCGTCACGGTTGACGGCGCTGAATAATCTGGCCCTGACCTTGTCGAGTTTGGATCGAAAAGAGGAAGCGCAGACGATGTATGAAGAATTGTTGGCAACCTCGCAAAAAGTGCTCGGGCCGGAGCATCAGAACGTGTTGTTCGCGATGTTGAATCTAGCCTCGGTTTACTCGGAGCGGGGAGCCTTGGATAAATCGAATGCGATGGCCGAGGCCGCCCGTGAAATTGCTCAACGCACGCTGGCGCCGGAGCACCAAATCAACGTCACGTTGTTGAATAATCTGGCCAATAATTATTCGAAACAGGACCGCTTGGACGAGGTGCTGAAGATCAGACTCGCGATGCAGGACTCGGTGATCGCGGCGTTCGGTCCCGATCATCCGAATACGTTGATGGCGTTGGCGAATTTGGGCATCACGTTCAAAGACGTGGGAAGGTTCCAAGAGGGGGTGGATCGACTGGAACCGGCTTGGTCCGGGCTCGTGCAGAAACTCGGGAGAACCCACCCTGCCAGTCTGGCGGTGATGACTAATCTGATCCTGGCGCACATGAAACTGTGGGATCGCGCCCGGGTGGCGGAGTTGCGCCAAGAGCGACTGGATATTTTACTGGAACTCCACGGCCCCGACGATGCCCGCGTGTGGAAGGCAAAGCAGGACATGGCCAATTCCCTCGAACAAATAGGTGAAACCGAGGCGGCCTCTCGCATGGGGCAGGAGGTAATGGACGCCTATCGCCAAGCGCTTGACTCCGATGATAGCCAAACCCTCGGGGCCATCGCTCAATATGCGACCCTGTTGCTGGAGCAGGAGCGATATGCGGAAGCAGAGCCGTTTTATCGGGGTCTGCTCGCGGCGAGAAGACGGGTGCAGCCCGACGATTGGTCGACCTTTAACACGGAGAGCGGGCTGGGTGGAGTGCTCATGGCGCAACAAAAACTCGCCGAAGCTGAACCGTTATTGATTTCTGGATACGAAGGCATGCTGAGCCGCCGCGAACAGAACATGACGTCCAGCCGCATACGGGTGGCCGAAGCGCTGGCTCGATTGGAAGAACTCTACACCGCATGGGGCCGCCCCAGTGAGGCGGCGGAGTGGCAAACCAAGCGCGAGGCGTTTGCCGCGACGACAGATTGAGGGTCAGAGCATTTTTCGAAATACTATAACCGCGGTCGCTGACCCCGGAGCAGGCTAACAGCGCCCCCCGGGGTCAGCGACCCCGGCCACAATCCTGAAGTCCGATGCCCCGAGGATTGATCCATTCCATCCCGTTTCTCGCCGTGACATTATTTGAAATTCCTTAGCTCAGAATCGAGCGGAGGCTGTCGAGGTCGAGGACCTGGCTGAGGCTTTCCTCTTGCACGACGGCGGCGGCGAGCGCGGCTTTTTCGTGTTGGAGGGAGCGAATCTTCTCTTCCACCGACCCGGCCGTGATGAGGCGGTAGGCAATCACCGGTTTGGTTTGGCCAATACGATGAATTCGGTCGATCGCCTGAGCCTCGGCGGCCGGATTCCACCACGGATCGTAGAGAATCGCGTAGCTGGCGGCGGTGAGATTGAGGCCGAAGCCGGCGGCTTTGAGCGAAAGGAGGAAGACGGTTTTCGACGGGTCGCTTTGGAAGGTATCCACGAGCTCGGCCCGATTTTCGGTCGCCCCGGTCAGCAGTAAGTGGCCGATGTCGGCGGCGACAAGCCGGTCGCGGATGATGTGCAGCATCTGCACAAACTGACTGAAGACGAGAACCTGATGGCCTTCTTCGGCGAGCTCCTCGACGCGCTCCATGAGCGCTTCGAGTTTGGCGCTTGGGAGTGAAGCGTGCGAGGGATCAACGAGGGCAGGATGGCAGCAAATCTGGCGCAGGCGCAGGAGGCTGGCCAGCACATGAAAGCGCACTTGGCTGAGCTCCTTGGCCGTCTCAACCCCGAGCAACTCGGCGCGAGCGCGTTTGAGCTCCGCATCGTAGAGGCGTTGTTGTCCGCCTTCGAGTTCGACCACGATTTCGTCCTCGGTGCGGGGTGGCAGATCGGGGGCGGCCTGGGCCTTGGTGCGGCGGAGGAGGAAGTGGCGGACCCGACGATGCAGGCGAATGAGGCCTTCGCCGCTGGCTTCGCTGTATTGGCGGCGGAAGCTGGTGTGATCGCCGAGCAGGCCCGGTTGGGCAAAGGCGAAGAGACTCCACAAATCCGACAGACGATTCTCAATCGGCGTGCCGGTAAGCACGACGCGATGGCAGCGAGGGCGACCTGGCTGCCGGGGTTTTTGATGAACTGGCCTTCGTCGAGCACGGCCGCATTCCATTTGACGTCCCTGAATTTCGGGGCGTGCCGGCGCAGCTGGGTGTAGTTGGCCACGAGGATGTGCGGGCCTTTGGGTTCGGCCCGAAGGTTGGCCTCGAGAGGATCGAACGCATCAATCGCCAAGCTGGGAGTGAAGCGGCGGGTTTCAGTCAACCAGCCGTGGATGACACTCTTGGGACAGACGACGAGGGCGCGAAAAGGTTTACCCTTGGCGGTCGCGCAGTTCGCGAGGTAGAGCAACCAAGCGAGCGTTTGCACGGTTTTACCCAGCCCCATGTCATCGGCGAGCACGCCCCCAAATCGCTGGTCGGAAAGGTGGCAGAGGAAGTGAAACCCTTCGAGCTGGTAAGGGCGCAGGGTGGCCTTCAGCTCGGTCGGCAAAGCGGGTGAGGGTTGCGCCGAGATTTCGGCGGCGCGCAGTTTGAGTCGCTCGACCATCTGGGCATCGCGGGCGGCCAGGGCGTCGGCCTCGAGGGCAAGTTGCAGCGTGTGGACTTTGTGCTTGGTCGGCTTGCCGCCGGTCAGCACGTCTTCGACGCCGAGACCGAGGCGGTCGAGCGCGGCGGCGGTGTCGGTGTCGACGGCGGCCTCAGACGCGATGCGGCGCCAGCCGTGGCGCGGGAGATTGACCCACTTGCCGCGAGCTTTGAGTAGGAGCGCGATTTCGTCGGCTTTGAGTTTGGTGTCTTCGACTTTGAGGCCGACGGTGAGGTCGAACCAGTCTTGTTCGGAGTCGGGCGATTCGATCACGCTGAGTTCGACTCGAGCGCTAAGGGGGGCATCCAGCAAGGTCGCGAGCTCGGGGGAGAGTTCGACGGTGATTTCCGGCGAGAGTTTGGCGTGCCAATCGAGGAAATCTTCGGCAAAGCCGTCGTTGACCGGACGGATCCAAGCATCGGCCCAGCCGTCCCACATGAAGCGGAATCCGGAGAAGCTGGCGCTGGCAATTTTGGCGGAGGACAGGTCGAATTGTAGGGCCGGTTCACCGACGACCCGCGGAGGCGGACCGGCGTCTTTGCGCCAGCGCCAGCCCATGGCGTCACTGGTCCACTGTTGCGCGCAACGAGGATTGATCGATTCGGCGGTGAGTTGAGCGTGGAGCTCACGTTCCACGCCGTCGAACCCGGCGGTGAGCCAACACTTCAGCTTGGGTTTGAGC
>CAXBOL010000024.1:0-15625 GCA_963977295.1 uncultured Opitutaceae bacterium | reverse complement strand
GTGCCCGGCTTTGGCCAAAATATTAGCCCCAGTGAGGCCGCCCAAGCCGCTGCCGATGACAATTACGTCATATTCGTCGTCTACACCTTTAAGCCAATCGTAAGCCATGAAGCGCTTGAGTGAAGGTTGCGAACGCCGAAGCGCAACCCCGGTTTTAAAATCAGTTATCGTCCGCTAAAATCCGGAACGAGGAGGTTCGGAAACGGCTCATCGCCACGTTGATGGGAGTTGAGCTTGGCGCGGTCGACGGACGCACCGACCTCCGGATGAGTGGAGTTCTCCCTCTTCATTTTCCCCGGCCCTTTGGCTTGGCGTTAGGGTGGGTAAAAGTTGGTTCGACCCATCGGATCATTTAGGAGGGGTTTTACCCTCCCGACCGGTTCGGGGTCACCGTCAGCCTGAAGTCGGGGTGCAACCCCCCTCCCTCATCGCTCAATGTGATCGGCGCTCATTCCCTAAATTGCCTTAACTCCCCCGTAAGATATGATAGTTAGCCATCGAAATACCGCTGAGCATGGCTCCGATAATACCGAGAAACCCCTGGTCGGTCCCGCACAAGTAGACGTTGCTGAGCTCGGTGCGTCCATCCCGGTGCTTCAAGGGTGAGCCATAAATCGCGCCGCCCAGGTGTCCGGTGAATTTCTCCACGGTGCGGGGGGTAAACATGTCCGTGGCGATGGTCGATTGCTTCAGGACCTCATCGGCAACCGGCGGCAGGAATCGCCGCGCACTGGCCTGAATTCCATCGAACCACACCTTTTTCGCCGCTTGATAATCGGGCTCCGCGAGGGACTTCCAGTTCCCATAGTTCGCCAAACAGGTGCAACGAAAAATGCCTTCCGGTAATTCCTGTCCTGATTCGTAGGAAAAATTATTGGGGAAACAAATCACCCCGCTGCGAGGGTCGACCGCATCCTGCGCCGCGACGTAATCAAATCGCGGCGAATCGTTGAAAAATACAATGGTGTCGTCTCCCCACCCTAGTGCGGCGGGCTGGCGATCCATGATTGTCATCGTCTCGACAAACGACAGGGCTCCGACCGGAGATTTCACCGCTCCCTCCTCCCTTTGCTCCGCCGTGGCGATGATGCGCTCGGTTTCCGGACCGCCGATCGAGGACATCACATGATCCGCCGTCACCGTTTCGCCTGTATCGAGCCGGACGCCCACGGCGCGATCGCCCGAACGTATTATCTGACTAATGCCACACTTCATCCGCCGTTCGCCGCCAGCAGCTCGATATTTTTCGTTCAGCACTCTTAGGATGACTCGAACCCCATCAAACGGCCGGGCGAAGCCTTCGAGGAAGAGCGCTTTAAACATGATGACAAACTGACCAAACTCCATGTCGTGCTCCTGCGCGCTGCCGTAATACATGACTGGACAGAACAACATGTCCTCTAATAAAGGATCCGAAACGAACTCCCTCACCACCGCTCGGGCCGAGATCGGTTTGGCGTCCAGACTCACATCGTCGAAGGTTCGAATGCGCTGCACCAACTGAAGGAATCCATCGATTTGGTGGGGGAATTTTTTCGCCACTTCACTTTCGAAGACGGCAAAATCATTGGTGAACGTGAGTGAGGTCTCGCCGGTGGGGCCAAACGCCACACGCGATCGCTTCTGTTCGCTGAGCTGAAATTCGTCCCAACGAACGCGGAGTTGGCGCAAAAGTTTTGCCAGCGGTGTGCCCTTCACTCCCGGTCGCACGAAGTTGGTGAGCGCATGTAAACCGACATCAAATTTACGACCGTTTTGACTGTAGAAACTATTCAGCCCGCCGACGGCGTTGTGTCGTTCGAAAATACACACGCGCTTGCCGAAGTGAGCGAGGCGAATGCCGGCGGCCAGACCAGACATGCCCGCACCGATGATAACGACGTCGTAGTGTTGCGATGAATTCACAGTCTCGAAGTTAGGTTGGAAGGCGCGGTGATTTGCTCGAGCGAATGGGGAGCCTGCATCGGTTCATCCAGCCATAAAAAAACCGAGTCAAGGCGACTCGGCTTTTTTGAACCGGAAGATCGGAAAATGAAGATTATTTACCTAACGCGGCAAATTTCGGCCCGAGATAGGTCGCGCAACTGTCGAGTGAGGCCAGCTCCGGATATTCGGCTTCGGGCACTTCAATGTTATGCCTTTTCCGTAGTTCCATCACGATATCGAGGAAATCCATCGAATCGAGCTCGAGCTGATCACGCAGGCGCACGTCCGGCTTGATATTAGTAACATCTTCATCGGGAGCAACATCTGCAATAATGTCGATCACCACCTGCTTAATTTCGTCGTTAGTCATTGGGCGTAAAAGACAACACTATGCGTCAAAACGCTTCACGATCAACGTGGAATTTATCCCAAGCATGCCAAAAGAGTTATTCAGGATGGAATCTACCTGCTTAACGGGGCGCGGTTTGTTCAGCACCAGCCCGGGTAAATCACACTCTGGATCCAGATTATCCACGTTGATGGTCGGATGGACGATTTTGTCCTCGAACGAAGGTAAGTTCCCCGCCAACTCCAGCGCTCCGGCAGCCCCCATGGCATGGCCGATGAAACTCTTGGTGTTGTTGATGCTCGTATTCGGGCATCCGGTGCCGAAGACATCGCGCAAGGCACCGCATTCCTGAATATCTCCCTGCGGAGTCGCAGTGGCGTGAGTGTTGACGATGTGAATATCTGAGGCCTCTAGCGACGCGGATTTCAATGCCCGCCGCACGCACTGGGCTTGTCGGGTGGGATTGGGGAGGACGTAGTCACTGGCGTCACTGTTCACGCAGTAGCCGCCGATTTCTCCGTAAATCTTGGCCCCTCGGGCTTGGGCATCCTCGAGGCGTTCCAGCGTGTAAAGCGCCCCGCCCTCCGACACCACAATGCCATTGCGGTCTTTGTCGAACGGGCGCGAAGCCTTGGTCGGGTCCTTGTGCGTCGCGAGTGCGCCCTGCGATTTGAAGCCGGCAAAAATGCCAAAAGTGTGGATCCTCTCACTGACCCCGCCGCAAATCGCTTGATCGACTTCCCCAAGGCGCAACATCTGCGTGGCATGGATCAAGCCCATGTTGCCGGCGGCGCAGGCCGCGCCGATGGCGTAGGCCGGACCGGTGATGCCCAGATTGAGTGAGATCTCCCCCGCCGGGTTGTTAGCCACGGTCCGGGGATTGTGGTAGTGCGACCAGAACTTCGTGTCGTAATTGAATTTCGAAATCGCGTAGATCTCGTTCTCTGTCTCGACATTGCCGTGCTCGGTCGTGCCGATGTAAATGCCAATGCGGTCCTTGTCCAAAGCCTCGAAATCGAGACCGCTGTCCGCCACCGCTTCTCGAGCGCAGTAGATCGAAATTGAGCCGGCGCGAGTGCCGACCCGCACTTCTTTACGCTTCTGATATTTGAGTGGGTCGAAGTCGCAAACCCCGGCCAGACAGGAGCCCATATAGCGCACTTCAAGCGGTTGCACGCCCGATACGCCGGCCAGTAGGTTTTGGCGGTATTCGGCCAAGGAGTTGCCGTTCGGCGAGGTGAGGCCGATACCGGTGATGACAATTCGTTGTGAATTTAACGACATACTAAGAGAGAAACCGCTAGCCAACCCTACTGAGATGGCAATACAAGCCTCACTATGAACGTTCTTGTTGTTGGAGGAGCTGGCTACATTGGCAGTCATTGTGTGCGTCAACTGATCGCCGCCGGACATCACCCGGTGGTTTTGGACAACCTGGTTTTTGGTCACCGGGGCGCCCTATCTCAGGGTATCTCATTCTATGAAGGAGACTTGGGAGATTCCGCTTTTGTCGGAAAAATTCTCGAAGAGGAGAAGATCGAACTGGTCATGCACTTTGCGGCCTTCGCTTACGTCGGGGAATCCGTCACCGATCCGCTCAAATACTATTTTAACAATGTGGTCGCGACCCTGCGTCTCCTTGAGACGATGTTGGCCAAAGGCGTGAAAAAATTCGTCTTTTCGTCAACCTGCGCGACGTTCGGCGAACCCGCAGCTATGCCAATCACCGAAGATTTACCGCAAGCGCCAATCAATCCCTACGGTCAGACCAAGCTGGATATCGAAAACGCCCTCAAGGCGATCGCGCACGCCCACGACCTGAGTTTCGCCGCCTTCCGCTATTTCAATGCCGCCGGCGCTGCCGAAGACGCCACCATCGGCGAAGCTCACGACCCGGAAAGTCACCTCATCCCCCTCGCGATCGACGCAGCCCTGGGCCGTCGCCCCGCCCTCAAGGTGTTTGGTGACGATTACCCGACCCCCGACGGCACCTGTCTCCGGGATTATGTGCACGTCGACGACTTGAGTCGCGCCCACATCGCCGTGTTCGACAAGCTCTCCGAGCCAGGCACGCGCTTGTTCTACAATCTTGGCACCGGCACCCCCACTTCCGTGCTGGAAGTCATCAAAGCCGTGGAAAAAGTCAGCGGCCTGCCCGTGCCCCATTCCATGGCTCCTCGTCGGGCGGGCGATCCACCCGAACTCTACGCGGACTCTGCCAAAGCCAAACGAGACCTTAACTGGCAGGTGAAATATCAGGACATTGAGTCCATCGTCGCCACCGCATGGGCCTGGCACAAGGACCGGCCCAACGGGTTTGGTGATTAGACGTCCCCTTTGCCCATCCCGGTTCCGCCGAGGGAGAGAGGTCCGCACACGAACGACCGGGGTCGCCGACCCCGGTCACGGTCACAGCCGGCGACCCTGACTGCTAAAGTGACTCGCACGGCGATCTGGAGCCAACGATACGCGCGAAATTGGAAGATCGTGCGACGCGCCTGCCCTCGGCGATGATCCGGTTCAAAATGTAGGGGCTTCGCTCGCCGAAGCCCGCTGCGGAGTGGTTGTAGCCGGGGTCGGTGATCCCGGGTTTGGGGCGACTATGGCGTGAAGGTCCCTTAGTTAACAGACTATCCCCCTAAGACTATAAAAAGATTTAAGTAACTATTTACCATATAGTTGCAACCTTTTTTGTTCCCTCTGTTTCCTCCGTAAAAATCTGATTGCTTCGGGCTGATGGTATAAATCGGCGATGAGGCGCCTCATCTCCGCCCCCCCTGCGTTAAACTTTGTCGGCCGGATCCGCTCAGACCTAAAGCTTCAGCCCGTAGGCCTCAATTCGTTTACGCAGAGTCGTGCGGGTCATCCCTAGTTGTTCGGCGGCCTTCGCTTGATTACCGTCCGCGGCAGCTAGGGAGCGAACAACCATCTCTCGTTCCAAGCGGGCCAGAATGGGTTCATCATCTTCGCTTAAAACACCATGCAGGAAGTCCAACGCATTGGAGACCGACATGCCTGCGGGCTCCGACGAAGCTTCCGTTTCCCCCGTCGGAATCTTCGCCGACGCTTCGATCGTTTCCGCCACCGGGAGCGGTTCGGCCGGCGCAGAATTAGTTTTCACCACGCTGCGAATTTCGATCGGGAGATCCTTCGGCAGAATCGTGTCGCCTTGGGCAATTACGGCACTGCGGTAGATCACGTTCTCCAATTCACGCACATTGCCCGGCCAACGATAGGCTGCCAACACCTCGGTCGCTTCGAGCGAAACTTTCGAAACCCGGGTCTTTCGTTGTTTAACCAAATTTTGCAGGCAGAAATCCACAATCTGGGGAATATCATCAGCGCGATCTCGCAGCGGCGGCATCTTGATCCGCACCACGTTTAAGCGGTAGTAGAGATCTTCCCGGAACGTCTTCTCCGCGACCATCTCCTCCAGAAACTTATTCGTCGCGGCAAGTATCCGCACATCGACCTTGATCGTGCCGGTGCCGCCGACGCGCTGAATTTCTCCCTGTTGCAACACCCGCAGAATTTTCGTCTGCGTGGCCAGGGCCATGTCGCCGATCTCGTCGAGGAAGATGGTGCCGCCATCACAAAGCTCAAATTTACCGATGCGTTGGCCTGTCGCTCCGGTGAAAGAGCCCTTCTCATGACCGAAGAGTTCACTCTCGATCAAGTTGTCCGGGATCGCCGCACAGTTGACCGCGATGAACGGCTTTGAGGCGCGATGGCTGTGCTTCCAGATCGAACGCGCCACGAGTTCTTTGCCGGTGCCGCTTTCACCCGTGATCATCACGGTCACATCGCTGGCGGTGACTTGTCCGATGACCTTAAAAACCTCCTGCATGGCCGCGGATGAGCCGACGATTCCCTCCTTGTAGTCGTCGCTATTGATCGTCGGCTTGTAGTCGCCGACGGCCTTCATTTCCGCGTTGGCCTTCAAGGCGTTCTCGGCCAGCGACAAGACCTTGGCCGGATCGAAGGGCTTCATGATGTAGTCGAACGCCCCAAACTTCATCGCTTCGATCGCGGTCTGCGCCGTGCCAAAGGCAGTCATCAACACTACCAATTGCTTCGGGTTGGTCGATCGGATGTGCTGCAGCGCCTCAATGCCACTCATCCCACCCATGCGGATATCCAAGAAAATCAGATCGGGAAACGGTCCTTTTTTGACCGCGGCGACCCCGGCCTCCCCGCTATTGGCTTCGCTGATCGCGTAATTACCCGACGACAAAACCCGGCCGAGCGAATAACGAATCTCGTCGTCGTCATCAATAATGAGGATGGAAGCATTCAGAGCGGAATCAGGCATGAAATTATGTAGAAAAGAGTAAGTAGTTTGCCGACTGGCAACCCGAGCTAAAACTGCTCTGATTAGAGGCAGTGTTACGTTGGTCAATTAACTTGTGTCGAATCGCCGGGATCCCGCTGTCCCTGCATTGGTCGTTTTTGGCGCTTCTCGCCTACCTAGGTTGGGAGGGCTGGGATGCGGCAGGATTGTTGGGGTTTAGTTGGGTCATTAGTTATGCAATCGGCGTTTTCAGTTGTGTGGTGCTGCACGAACTGGGCCATGCGCTGATGGCGCGCCGATTTGGGGTATCCACCCGTCAAATTCTTCTGCTACCGATTGGGGGCATGGCGGAATTTGACCGAATTCCCCAAAGTTCGCGCTCCGAAATCATGATCGCACTCGCGGGGCCGTTGGTAAACGGCGTGCTCGTGATTCTGCTTTTCTTGGTGGGGGTTCGTTTTCCCGCCGGGTGGGATGCGCTCGTATTTCCCCTGACCCTTGCGGAGTTTGGTCGTCACCTGCTCGCGATGAATATCGCCATGGGATTGTTCAATTTGTTGCCTATTTTCCCGATGGACGGTGGTCGGGTTTTTCGCGCGATATTGTCGATGCAATGTGATCATTTTAAAGCCACCCAAGTCGCGGCCGGGTTGGGCAAAATTCTGGCTGTGGGTGGAATTCTGATGATGTTTTTTGCGTTTCCAACCCCACATTTGATGGGAGCGGCGCTGTTCGGATTTATTTTTATGGCCGGAGAAATGGAGGTCCGCGCCTTGCGCCAACAAGAAATTATTGAGCAGCAGTGGCAGGATACCATCGAGCGCTACTACCGGCAGACGGAAGACGCGGTTAGGCGGAAAAACGAAGAATCTGCGCTGGAAGATTCCTCTAATTAAAAAAACTCCTTGCGTTCAAACCCTCAACTTTGATTGTCCCCTTTCCCCCGGGCCCTTAGCTCAGCTGGAAGAGCGCCTCAATGGCATTGAGGAGGTCAGCGGTTCGATCCCGCTAGGGTCCACCAAATTTAAAAACCGTCCTTATACAGGGCGGTTTTTTGTTTTTTTCTGCGGTATTGGACTCACCCCTCGCGCAATCGAATCGTGGTCGTGAAGATTTCGGCTTTGCCGGTGGGTGGACGACCGATGGGTCGGATGGACTGAAAGGCCGCCAGCACGGCTTGATCAAACTTGCTGCTGCCCGACGACTGCGTGATGCGCGCATTGGAAATGGCCCCGTCGAGACTGACCCGAAACTCTACCCCGGCCTCGCGCACGTCGTTGATGCCCGCCGCCTCCAAGGCCTGGCGAATTCGTTGAATGATCAACGCCACGTAGGCTTTGGAGAGTTCGATTTCGGTCGTGGTCATGGCCGTTCCTCCGGCGCCGACCGAGACTTTGCTCTCAACCGCGGCGGTGACTTTACCAACGTTGATCGTTTGCGGACGAATTGGGGCAGGTTGTTTTACGGGCTGGGGAGCCGGTTTACCATGTTCCTTGGCAAAATCAGCGAAAGACACTTTTTCGGGCACCGTCTCCACCTTGACCGGCGGCTTCTCGGGCACGGGTTTGATCGTAATCGGAGCGGGTTTCTTTTCCACTGGCTTGGGCTCGGGCTTAGGCTCCGGTGGTTTGGGTTGGGGTTTCGGTTCGGGCGGCAGCGGCTTCGGCTCCGGGAGCCGCACGGGCTCGGGGATGGGTTCAGGCAGCTTTAGCGAAATGGTGGTTACCGGTGCCGTCGTGGTCGGGGCTTCAGTCGCCGCGTAGTTGTCACCGTCTCCCGCGACCAACTCGAAAACGACCGGTTGTTCATCTGGGGTCCGTTGCGACCACCATGCCGCCACCAACAGCGCCACCACGATGGACAGATGCAGTAACGCCGAAAGGCCGAACGAGCGAGGCATCGGGGCGGTGGGCGCGTTATTCATCACAACTTTCCACGATCAGATTACGGTTTTATTGGCCCGCCACTTGAGTATCGAAGGTGATCTTCGACAATCGCTGCGTTTTGAGGGAGTCCATCACCCGAATAAATTGCTGGGCCGTCGAATTAGCGTCCATCCGGATGCGGAACACCGGCGGCTCCGGTTGCGAGGCATACGGGGCCAACGCCGCGGTCAATTCGGCGAGCGCGACCACGCTTTGGCCCAAGGTCACCGTGCCATCGGCCCGAATGGTGATGGTTTCAAACTTCGTGTCGGGGTCGGGCTTCGGCTGCACGCTGCGCGACTCCACCGGCAAATCGACCGGGATGGTTTGTTCCTGATTAATCAACGGCGTCGTGATCATGAACACGATCATCAACGTGAATCCCAAATCGATGAGATTAGTCACGTTGAGCTCCGAAATCGGAGCCGATTGACGTTGCTTTCGAAAGTTGCGAGCCATGGCGGACCGGAGAATCGGGGCTTAGCTGGATTCGAGTTCGAGCCGATCGGCCAGCGAGCTGGCGTAATTCTCGATTTCGGTAATCAACCGCTTGGTGCTGGCGAACAGGAAATTGTAGCCGAAAACTGAGGGGATCGCCACCAATAGACCGGCTACCGTGGTGAGCAATGCCGCCGAAACGCCGGGCGCGATCGTTTGAATGGTGGCCGATTGTTGCACCGCCACCGCGCTGAAAGCATCCATCACGCCCCAAACCGTCCCGAGTAGGCCCATAAACGGCGCGCCCGAAACGATCGTGGCGAGGAAGACCATGTTGGACTCGTAGCGTAAAACTTGGCGAGCCAGTCCGCGTTGCATGGCATTCTCCATGTGTTCCAACCGAAACCGCGACGTATCGACACCTTTTTCTCGTCCGATCGCCGCTGCCCGCCAATACGCCTCCAACGCATCTGCAAACAAATCACCGTAGGGAATCGAGCGCCGCTCCCGAAACGCTTCCGGCACATCCAACAAGGTGCGTTCAGAACGAAGCCGGTTCTCGAAGCTCTGATTAAGCAGCCGCAGCCGTTTCAATTCCATGTGTTTGTCGATCATGATCGACCAAGCGATGAAACTGAAGATCACCAAACCTATGGTGATAATTTGCCCTACCACACCAGAGGTGAGGAAGGATTGGACGACGTTGGTGATGGCAAAAATCGGTATAATCACAGGGGCGAAAAACGGTTTCATAAGCAGTGGTCACTCCCCCGCGCTGCTTCAATTGAAAACGAAAACTGTATCGGCTTCCCTGCGGGATTGAGGTTGCCGCCTCGCCTGAGCAAATGTTCGGTTCACGGCCACGCTCGCTCCCACATCGCCATGGATTTCCGCTCAAACGCCCTTTCTGAACTCAACGCTCTCTCCGCGACCGCGGCGCCCAAACTCGCCGTGGTCGGCCTCGACGGCTTTGTTGACACCATCGTGACACCCGTCGGGCTGCGCAGTGGCCAAGGCGAAAATTTTGAACCCATCACGACGATCACCGAATTCGGTCAACGCATCCTCGGGGCCGCCGGCAAGAGCACCAATCTCGAGCTCTACCCGCGCATGGACAAGCTCGGCGGCAATGGTCCCATCATGGCCAACGCTCTCGTTGCCCACGGCGTCGCCCTAAAATACATTGGCGCACTCGGCCGCCACGCGATCCACCCTGTCTTTCAAGGCATGGCCGCCACTGGTGAGACGATTTCGCTCTGCGACCCAGCCTCCACCATCGCCGTCGAATTCGACGACGGCAAACTCATGCTCGGCCAAATGCGTTCCCTCGATGAGATCAACTTCGATCGCATCGTGGAAAAGATGGGGAAAGCCGCCTTGGACCTCACCATGGGCGCCGCTGACCTCATTGCCTTGGTCAATTGGACCATGATCCCGGCGATGACCGAGATTTTTCAACGTCTGCTCAGCGAAGTCTTCCCCTCCCTTCCGGCCAAACCGCGCCATTTCTTTTTCGATCTCGCCGACCCCGAAAAGCGTTCGCGGGCCGACCTCCTCGAGGTGCTCACCATCATCGGCCAGTTTGAATCATTTGGCCAGGTCACCCTCGGCCTTAATTTGAAGGAAGCGCAACAGGTCCACCGTGGACTCGGTTTCTTCGCCTTGCCGGAAGACGAAGCCGGACTTCGTCAGCTCGCCGCCGAAATCCGCGCCAAACTCGACGTGTCCACCATTGTGATCCATCCCAAGGAATCCGCCGCCTGCGCCACTCGCACCGACACCGCCTGGGTGCCCGGCCCTTATGTCGCCAAACCCCTCATCACCACGGGTGCCGGCGATCATTTCAATGCCGGGTTCTGCACCGGCCAGCTGCTGGGCCTCAGCCCCGTCAGCTGCCTGACCATGGGCGTGTGCACCAGCGGCCATTATGTGCGCACCGGCACGAGTCCAAACCGCGAACAGATCGAAACCTTCCTCGCCAATTGGCGTTAAACCCTCCACTCTCCTCCCATGCCTCTCAAACAACCCACCCTAGGCAAATTAATCTCTTTCGAAGGCGCTGAAGGCAGCGGCAAATCGACTCAAATTGCCCGTCTGGCCAAGCGACTCGTGAAGCTCAAACAAGACGTTGTCAGTGTCCGCGAACCCGGCGGCACTGAGATCGGCGAGCAGGTGCGCAACATCATCGTGCATAACTCGCAGGGCGACGAAATGTGCGCCGAGACCGAGCTCCTCCTCTTCGCTGCCGCCCGGGCCCAGCTCGTGCGTGAAGTCATCGCCCCGGCCCTGCTCGATGGCGCCATCGTCCTCAGCGATCGCTTCATGGACTCCTCCACGGTCTATCAAGGCATCGGCCGTAAACTCGCCGCCGACCCCGTGAGTCTCATCAATCAATTCGCCGTCGGAAACGTCATGCCCGAGCTCACCGTCGTCCTTGATGTGCCACCCACCATTTCCAAAGAACGCATCCGCCAACGCGCCTCCGACGTGCCGGACCGCATGGAGCGCGAGAATATCGATTTCTACAAGGTCATCCGCCAAGGCTACCTCCTTCTCGCCGAAAGTATGCCCGAACGCATCGCCGTGATCGATGGCACCCTGACCGAAGACGAAATCGAAACCAAGATCTGGGAACTGGTCAGCAAGCTGCTGCCGCTAGATTCCTAGGTCTACCGTCGTCTCCGCTCCTTTTGTCCATGTCTCGATCGACCTCGCTCGCTTGGCCGGATGCCCTCGTCGGCACGCCCTCCGTTGCGGTCATCGAGCAAGCCATCGTCCGCCACCGTCTCTCGCACAGCTTGCTGATCACCGGTGACGAGTATGAAACGCTCGCTGCCGTCGCTCATGCCATTGCCGATCGGCTGCTCTATCCTGCTTCGAGTCCTATCACAGCCCGGTTCTCCCCCGACGACCATCCCGATTGCTTCAACCTCCGCCCCGCCGGCAAAGCACGTCAGATCAAAGCCGGCTCGACCGCCGCCGACCAAGGCACCATGCGTGAGTTTATCCGCAAAGTCGCCGTGTCCGCCTCTTCCGGCGACCACAAGGTCGGCATCGTCCATGAGGCCGACCGGATGAATAACACCACGGCCAATATTTTCCTCAAAACGCTCGAGGAGCCGCCGCCCAACACCACGCTGCTGGTGCTCACCACCCGTCCCTACGCGCTGCTCACCACCATCCGCAGCCGTTGCTTAAATTTCCGTTTTCCATCCGCCGAAGTGGGCTATGTGCCCGACGGCTGGCGCCCTTGGCTCGACGACTACGCCGGGTGGTTGGGACATCTTTCGGCTGGCATCACCGACCGCAAAGGCGCCGCCGAAGCCATCTTTGCCGCCTACGGGCTCACCGCCCGCTTTGGCGTGATTCTCGACGCCGCCACCAGCGAAGCGTGGAAGGCGCACAAAGTAAACCTGCCCAACGACATCGAAGACGACGAACGCATCGCCATCGAGACCGGGCTGGCCAACGGACTACGCTTAAAACTCTTCGCCGGTATCGAGCACGCCACGCGAGACTTCGCCCTCACTCGGATCAGCACCGGTGACGAAACCTACCGTCGCGCCTTCACCACCGCGATCGACAAACTGGAACACGCCGTCGGCCTCCTGCGCGTAAATCTCAACGCCCAAGCCGCCCTCGAAAGCTTCATGCTCGACTCCCTGCGCTGCTGGGCCGCGAGAAAATAAGCAGCGCCTGGTGGGGGTATTCCGCGCCAACCGGGTCCCCTTCCGGCCTGCTAAGAAACTTGAACGAGAGTGGAGAAAAAGGGGTCAAACGCAAAAGTTAAAGATTATACTCAGACGATTCGAAACTTTAAGACGATCTTTAATATTTGCGTTTGACCCCTTTTGACTCCTCTTTAATATTTGCGTTTGACCCCTTTTGACTCCTCTCAGCCAAGGCGAAGGAGTCAGTCGGTTTAACTCGGAGAATCACACCACGCGCTTGAAATAGTTGGACTTTGGCGTGGTCGGGACGCGAAGGAGAACGCAGTGCGGTGCTTCAGACCGCACTGGCCAGTTGGCTCGATATTCGAGTGCGGGCTCTAGCACCGCACCACGCCCCCAGCCTCAGAGGCTGAATCCGTCAAAACAACCTACGCCAAAGTCCAATTCTCAAACAATGTTGGTATCTGTCTCGAAATACTCGGACGAATCCCCTACCGACTAGCTCATGCCGAGACATCGAATTTTCACCACCAGCGTGGCAAATGTTTACCCCTTCTACCTCGCCAAAGCGGAAAAGAAGGGGCGCAGCAAAGCCGAGGTCGATGAGATCATTCGCTGGTTGACCGGCTATAGCCAAGTTCAGCTGGAAAAACTGCTGGAAGAGCAGACAGACTTTGAGACTTTCTTCGCGCAAGCACCTGCCATGAATCCATTGCGCGCATCAATTAACGGCGTGATTTGTGGGGTTCGGATCGAAAACATTGAAGAGCCGACGATGAAGGAAATCCGGTATTTGGATAAGCTGATCGACGAACTGGCCAAGGGACGGCCCATGACCAAGATTCTGCGCCCCGAGTAATGGCATCGTCAGTTTAAAGCAATCGATGCAGACGCTTTCCTCATGAAGGGGATCAGTGCACGGGCGCACGCACACGTCGAAAAGCACACGCCGGGCCGTCCCTTGGAGTATGGCGAGGGAGATTCCCCGGGGCCAACAGCCGGATCCTTTAAACCGCAGTTCATCACGGAGGGCACAGAGACCAACCAGAGTTCCACCAAGATTGAGGGAAGGAACCAAGAAGACTGTTTCTTCACCCGAAAGAGAAAGGTGATCACCCAAAGATTTATCTCGAACCATCGCTCGGTGAACTCTGTGCAACCCTCCGTGATCCAATTCCACTGCGGAAATTAGGCTGATGGTGCGCCCAGCCCGTAGCCCGACCTCAGAACAGATTACCCTAAAATCTATTCCTTTAAGGACGTTGCTATAGGGCTCCATCGTCGTCGGCTCCTGCACAGATTTCCTCGGACTCAATGTGCATTAAAGTCGGTTATATGTGGGAGCTTTGATCTTTTCATGGCATTGATCCCGGATAGCCTCGTGACCTTCGCTCCCCCTCCCCGTTATGCGCAAAGTTCTACCCCTTATTTCCTGCCTGTTGTTTTCTATGGCAGGCGTGTTATCCGCGGCCGAAAGGCCCAACGTGCTCGTCATTTTTATCGATGACATGGGTTACGGTGACCCGAGTTGTTTTGGCAATGAGCTCGTCTCGACCCCGCACATCGATCAGCTCGCCGCCGCCGGACGCCGATTCACCAACTTCTACGTCAACAGCCCGATTTGCTCCGCCTCCCGCGTCGCCCTCGGCACCGGACAATATCAGCAAAGGTGGCGCATTCAGTCATTTCTGGCCAGCCGCCAAGCCAACCGCGAGCGACGTATGGCGGATTTTCTGGATCCCGCCGCCATGCACACTGCGCAAGTCTTTCACGACGCCGGTTATCGCACCGCGCACTTTGGCAAATGGCACATGGGCGGCGGACGTGACGTCGGCGACGCCCCTCTGCCGACGGCTTACGGTTTCGAGGAAACCCTCGTTTCCTTCGAAGGTCTCGGTGACCGAGTATTGTTCGAAAATGAGCGCGCCGCCAGCGCCAGCGCTGAGCTCGGTCGGGGGCATATTTCCCACGCGCCCAAACGCGAGATGACGCAGATCTACGTGGATCGCGCGCGCGAATTCATCACCCGCGAAGACTCCCGGCCGTTCTATCTCGAAGTGTTCCCCAACGACGTGCACGACGCCTTCGCGCCGACTACGGAAGATGCCGCCAAATTTGCGTCGGTAACCGAAAATCCCGAAGAGCAAAAATTTTTGGCCGTCCTAGTTGAAATGGATCGTCAAATTGGTCGCCTCCTTGCGCATCTCGACGCCTCACCTCACGCCGATAATACCATTGTCGTGTTCACGAGCGACAACGGTCCCACCGACTGGCCCCGATACTACAAGGCGGGCATCGAGCCCCCCGGATCAACCGGACCTTTCTTCGGTCGCAAATGGAGTCTTTATGAAGGCGGTATTCGCATGCCTTTCATCATCCGTTGGCCCGGACACGTGCCTGCTCAAACCACCGACAACCAAACCGTCGTCGCCGCCTTCGACCTGCAGCCCAGCCTGATCGCGCTCTCCGGAATTTCCGCCCCGAGGGCAAAAAAATATGACGGGCGCGACATGTCCTCCGCCCTTCTCGGCCAACCGACTTTGCGACCGACCCCGGTCTTCTGGGAATACGGCGCGTTTGGCAGCATCAAGCCCGGCAAGGCCGAACACATCAGCCCCACGCTCGCCCTGCGCGACGGCAATTGGAAATTTCTCATCAACACCGATGGCACCGATGCCAAACTCTACGACCTGAGCACCGATATCCGCGAACAACGCAATCTGGTGTCGACCCACCCGCGCCTGACGGCCGACTTTACCGCGCAAACCCTCGCGTGGTGGGAGGAGGTCAGCGCGTCGTATCCTGACCGTTGACCCCCATTTCAATCATGGCCCGGAACTTTTTCCGCCTCGTTCTCTCGGCCGGTTTCTGGTGGGTTAGCCTGACGGTTCAAGCTGCCTCGAAACCCAACTTCCTGCTCTTCATGGCCGATGACATGAGTTATCATGATCTCGGTTGCATCGGCAACTCGGACGTTCAAACCCCGAACCTCGATCAGTTCGCCACCCAAGGAACGGTTTTCCCT
>CAXBOL010000023.1:0-15770 GCA_963977295.1 uncultured Opitutaceae bacterium | reverse complement strand
CAGACTCCACATTGGCGGTGGTGCCCGGAAAGGCACCGAAATCATAAATGATCAGATCATCGTAATCGGAATCAAAATACGACACGCTGGCACTGCCTTTTTGATCCGCGAAGTAAACATCCGCCCCGACGTCCCAGCCCCGCGCCTCTTCCGGCCGGAGATCGGGGTTGCCCGCGTAATACGCACTCTGCCCATACAGATCCAAGAAGCTCGGCGAGCGAAACGCCGTGCCATAGCTGGTGCGCAGCTTAACCCGATCGGGCACGACTTGCCACGCCAGCGTGGCCCGCCCGGTGTTGGCCCGCCCAAACGTATCGTGATCATCACTACGAAAGCCGATCGTCATCCAGGCGGTGTCGGTCAGCGTGATTTCATCCTGCGCAAAGATCGCCAACAACGACTGCTTTTCGTTGATGTCACCAAACCCATCGTTCTTGGTGTGATTCGATTCCGCCGTCAGTCCCATCGTAACCCGATGACGAGTCAGGCCCGTGTAACTCACTTGGCTGTCCAACACCGCCCGACGATTGTTCACCGTGGTGATTTGCGTGCCGAAGTTCCCCGGATTGGTGGAGACAAACTTCCGCGACTGACCACCGACGGTGACCCGACCAGCCACCGTCTCCGACCACACGAAGTCGGCAAAGGCGGTCGCCAGCCAATTCGACTCATCCTCCAAGTTGTCGGGATCGTTGGTGAATCGATCGCCGGGGGAGTCGTATCGCCCCTCGAAACCCCGCAACGTCGCGCCGACCGTCAGGCGCTCGGACACGCGTTGATCAATCCGCCCCACCAGATTTGCACTGTTAAACGCGTTATGCGGCCGATCGTTATCGGTATGCCCGCCGTTGAGCGACAACGCGTAGGCCGTCGCGTCCCGTTCCCCCTGGAGATGCACGCCCCCCTGCACGGTGCCGAACGATCCCGCCTCCAACGTCACCCGGGTCGAATGAGCCCCGCTCCCGGGTTGGGCACTGAGGGCAATCACGCCGCCCATCGCTTCGCCACCATAGAGCGTGCTTTGTGGTCCGTGCGAAACTTCCAAACTGTCACACGACGCCAAACAGGAACCACCCAAGTAAACTTGATATTCGGAGTTGGGATCATTGAGCCGGATGCCATCGACCAGAAACAGGGTCTGGTTGGAATTGGAACCGCGGAGAAACAGCGAGGACGCCGCCCCCATCGCCCCGGAGGCAAAGTTGGGGGCGCCCGGGATCGTATCGAGGGCGCCTGCCAATGAACTCACTTGCCGCCGATCGATGTCCGCCGCCGATATCACATCAACCGCCGTGCCGAGTTGCGCCGCGCGCACCGGCGTGCGGGTTGCCGTCGTGATATAAGGATCCAAGTTAGTGACACTGGTCTGAGCCACCGCCACCGGAATTAACACCGCACTTAAACCGATCGCCATGGCGACCCGCGACGTTCGTCGTGCGACGAATAATTGTGATAATTTCATTAACCGAACTGCTTTCTTACTTAGGGTAAGAGCAGTTCCGATCGGTTCGTTAGCTGAGCCCGAACGAGGTGCTGCTCTCACGCTTCATTTTTGCGATGAAGATTTCGTGCAGACCGCGCGCAAAAGATTCGCGGCCAACGCGTGAGTGCTCCGAGGCAGATGTTCGGACTCCACACTCCTCGAGGGACTTCGCCAAAATGATCTCAGTCAACGTCTGCCGTCTTCCGAGCAGCGCGCATGCGTCTCACTCATTGGACATTAGTCATTGGACAGTGGTCATTTCCGCAAAGCGGCCCCCTGCCTCCATCCCGCCTTCACCTCACTCGCGAACGAGCCAGATTGGCTTTGCTCCTACCCGGTTGGATAGGATGGGACTTCGGACTGGTGTGTTACCGCAGCGCAACTGTGGCCGACTTTCACGGCCTTCTCCGCTGTTCGGAACGATGATGCTAAAGAACAACTCCGACTCTTCGAGGGATTGGTCGATGGGTGCAATCTAGTTCGCTGCGCATTTCTTGGTGTTGTGAGGCCTAGCGTCTCGATCGGAGTCATGGGGTGAATTTATTCATATCATCATATCAAGATATTTAGATATGTTTCTTGCCAGAGCCCTAGATCTCTCTTCGATGAAAGTTCATTTCCGACGCCATGACTGCTCCCGCCACGCTCACCGAATCTCCCGCCTTCGCCGCTCTCCGCACTTTGTTTGACTCCCGCATTGCGGTTCTCGACGGAGCGATGGGGTCTGTTTTACAAGGTTACGGGTTGGAGGAGGCCGATTTCCGCGGCCAACGATTCGCTGATTTCCCCCACGACTTGAAGGGCAATAACGACCTGCTGTGCCTCACCCGGCCCGACGTCATCGAAGAGGTGCATGGACGTTACTTTGCCGCCGGCGCCGATATCGTGGAAACCAACACCTTCAGCGGCACCACGATCGCGCAGGCCGACTACAAACTCGAATCCATCGTCACCGAGCTCAACACCGCCGCCGTCGCCTGTGCCCGCCGCGCCGCCGACACCGCCGAAGCCGCCACCCCCGGCCGCAAATGTTTCGTTGCCGGCGCCATTGGACCGCTCAACCGCACCCTATCCATGTCGCCCGATGTCAACCGGCCCGACTACCGCGCCGTGTCCTGGTCGCAGGTGGTCACCGCCTACACCGAACAGATTCGCGCGCTCGTCGCTGCAGGGGTCGACGCGCTCCTGGTCGAAACCATCTTCGACACGCTCAACAGCAAAGCCGCCCTCTTTGCGCTCGCGACGGTCTTCGAGGAAACCGGCGTAAAGCTCCCCGTCATGATCAGCGTCACCATCACCGACGCCTCGGGCCGCACCCTGTCCGGCCAAACCATCAGCGCCTTCTACAACTCCATCCGCCACGCTCATCCCTTCAGTGTCGGCATCAACTGCGCCCTCGGTGCCCAGGACATGCGCCCGTATCTCGAAGAGCTGTCCGGCCTCGCCGAGTGTTATGTGACGTGCTACCCCAACGCCGGCTTACCCAACGCCTTTGGCGGCTACGACGAAACACCCGCCCACATGGCATCCGATCTCGGCGAATTCGCCCGCGCCGGATTCGTCAACCTCGTCGGCGGCTGCTGTGGTTCCACCCCCGACCACATCGCCGCCATCGCCCAAGCCGTGAAGCAACTCCCGGCCCGCGCCGTTCCGTCCCGCTCCACCGCCCTCCAACTCTCCGGCCTGGAACCCCTCACCGTGGCCTAACCAACCGTGGCGAAGCCGCCACGGAATGACCAATGTTCAATGACCAATTTCCAATTCCTAACGTGCTGAACCCATTTCCACTCCGTCCACTCTATCTGTGTCCATTTGTTCCACCGTCGCCCAAAGGGCACCCACGTCGTCACCCCTTCGGGGCGCGATGCCGCTAATCCGCCACCGCACCATCTACGCGCTCACGTGCTCCGTGTGGTTAAAAAAGCGTATATCTCGCAGTTTCCAGACGAAGCGGTAGCGAAGTCATTCGTGTGCATTCGTGGTTAAAAAAACTTATATCTTCCCGTGACCAAATCCGCCTCCTCTTTTCTCGTCGTTGGTGAACGCACCAACATTACCGGATCTCCTCGTTTCGCCAAACTGCTCAAAGCTGGCGACTGGGACGGTTGCCTCGCCATCGCCGCCCAGCAGGTCGAGAACGGCGCCAGCATCATCGACATCAACGTCGATGAAGCCCTGATCGACGGCGAAGCCACCATGGTCAAGTTCCTCAACTTGATCGCCGCCGAACCCGATATCTGCCGTGTGCCCATCATGCTCGACTCCTCCAAGTGGAGCGTGCTCGAGGCTGGCCTCCAATGCCTGCAAGGCAAAGGCGTCGTCAATTCCATCTCCCTCAAGGACGGCGAGGCCACGTTCCTCGAACGCGCCCGCCTGCTCATGCGCTACGGCGCCGCCGCGGTCGTCATGGCCTTTGACGAGCAGGGCCAAGCCGCCACCCGCGACGAAAAAGTCCGCATCTGCACCCGCGCTTATCGTCTCCTCACCGGCATCGGATTCCCTCCCGAGGACATCATTTTTGACCCCAACATCCTCACCGTCGCCACCGGGATCGAGGAGCACAACAACTACGCCGTCGATTTCTTCGAAGCCACGAAGATCATCAAAGACACTCTCCCCCACGCCAAGGTCTCCGGTGGCGTGTCCAACGTTTCGTTCTCCTTCCGCGGCAACAACCCCGTGCGCGAGGCGATGCACACGGCCTTCCTCTATCACGCTATCGCAAACGGCATGGATATGGCCATTGTCAATGCGGGCATGCTCGGCGTTTATGACGAAATCGAGCCCAAGCTTCGCGACCTCGTCGACGACGTCCTGCTCAACCGCTCCCCCGACGCGACCGAGGCCCTCATCGATCACGCCGAGGCCCTCAAAGCCGAGGCCGATGCCGCCAAGGCAGGCGGCGTGGTCGCCGAAAAACCGGCTGCCGCCGCCTGGCGCGAACTCCCCGTCGCCGAACGCATGAGTCATGCCTTGGTCAAAGGCATCGACATGTTCATCGAGACCGACACCGAAGAGTGCCGCGTCGACCCCCGTTACCCGCGCCCCCTCGACATCATCGAAGGCCCACTCATGGATGGCATGCGCATCGTCGGTGACCTCTTTGGCGCCGGCAAAATGTTCCTGCCGCAAGTCGTCAAATCCGCCCGGGTCATGAAGAAGGCCGTCGCTTACTTGACTCCCTTCATGGAAGCAGAAAAAGCCCGCGCTCAGGCCGCCGGCGAAGCCACCAAAGCCCAAGGCAAATTCCTCATCGCGACCGTCAAAGGCGACGTGCACGACATCGGCAAAAACATCGTCGGCGTGGTGCTCGCCTGTAACAACTACGAGGTCGTCGACATGGGGGTGATGGTGCCCTGCGACAAAATTCTCGCCAAAGCCAAAGAGATCGGCGCCGACGTCATCGGCCTCTCCGGCCTCATCACCCCGTCACTCGACGAGATGGTCCACGTGGCCAAGGAAATGACGCGGCAAGGTTTCACCGTGCCCCTGCTCATCGGCGGCGCCACCACCTCAGCCGCCCACACCGCGGTCAAAGTCGCCCCCGCCTACGCTCCCGGCGTCGTGCACGTCCTCGATGCGTCCCGGGTGGTCAACGTCGTCAGCGCTCTACTCAGCGACGAACAAAAACCCGCGTTCATGGCCGAAAACGCTCAGAAGCAAGCCAAGCAACGCGAAGCCTTCGAAGCCCGCCGCAACCGCAAGCCTCTGCTCAAACTCACCGAAGCCCGCGCCCGTGCCCCGCAGTTCGATTGGACCACCATCGATATCCCCAAACCCGAATTCCTCGGCACCAGAATCTTCGCCGCCGAATCATTGAACATTGGTCATTCGACATTGGACATTCAGCTCGATGCCATCATCGAGCTGATCGACTGGTCTCCGTTCTTCAGCGCCTGGGAACTTCACGGCCGCTACCCTGAAATCCTGACTGACGAAGTGGTCGGAGAGGAAGCGACCAAACTCTTCGCCGATGCCCAAGCCATGCTGCATCGCATCGTCACCGAAAAACGTTTCAACCCTCGTGCCATCCTCGGTTACTTCCCCGCCAACAGCGTCGGCGACTCCGTCGAAATCTACGCTGACGAATCACGTAGCGAAATACTAGATACGCTGCATTTCCTGCGGCAGCAGATGGAAAAGCCAGCGACGCAATTCAACCACTGCTTGGCCGACTACGTTGCCCCCAAGGACAGTGGCCGGATCGACTATATCGGTGGCTTCGCCGTGACCGCCGGATCCGGGGTGGAAGCCTTCTCCAAGGCCTTCAAAGACGCCGGCGACGACTACAACGCTATCATGGTGCAGGCTCTCGGTGACCGCGTCGCCGAAGCCATGGCCGAGCTATTTCACAAGAAGGCCCGCGACTATGCCGGCTTTGGCAAAACGGAAACCCTCACCGCGCAGGAACTCATCCGAGAGAAATACCGTGGCATCCGCCCGGCCCCCGGTTACCCGGCCTGTCCCGACCACACCCAGAAGCCCCAACTCTGGCAACTCATGGGCGTCGAAGCGGCCACCGGCATTCGTCTCACCGAGTCCAACGCCATGTATCCTGCCAGCAGTGTGAGTGGCCTGTATTGCAACCACCCTGACGCCAAATATTTCGCTGTCGGCAAACTCGGCAAAGACCAAACCAAGGACTACGCCACTCGCTCCAACCGCGACCTCGCCGAAGTCGAAAAATGGCTCGGCCCCTACCTCGACTACGATGCATGAGCCTATAATTTGACCGCATTACAAGGTAGGGGTGACCGCCCTCCGTCGTCCCGCTTGGCGGGACTTTGGAGGACACGCTGGGCGCGCCGCAGGCTGATGGCACTGGAAAACTCCTTCACCGCAGCACTGCGGACGGCCCAGCGGTCCGTCCCTACCTTTTTGGCCAAAATGATCCAAGACGTTGGTGAAATTCAGTTAACAGCTAATCTTTGCGTGCTTACCGGCTCTCCGACTTTGCGTTGAAATCAGCCCAGTCCTCCTTGAGCGCCACCCCCTAGTCTCCATCTCGCCCCTTACCCACCATGTCTCATCGTTCCCTCCTTGGTCCCATCGCTCGGCTCCAACTGCAGCCACGTAGTTTGAAACACGAAGTGGACGGAAAAAACGTCTACGATCCGTCCGGACTGATCTCGGTCGACCACCTCATGCTCACCCCCACCGGGGCAGCCCACCAAGACGCGGACGGCACGCGCACCCTCGACGTCCACAACACCCAACACCCGCAGTCGAAACACTGGGGACAGAACCCGTTCTCGGTCGGCTTCACCAGCCACTACGCGGCTATGACGAAAAGATTCGGCGAACATCTAACGCTAGGTTGCGCGGGCGAAGGCATCATCATCGAAACCACCCAAAGCACTCCCTCCGATGACATGACGGGAACCTTGGTAATCGAGACTCGGGACGGTCCCGTGCAATTAGCTCACATCATCGTCGCCGCCCCCTGCGCCCCTTTCTCCACCTTCGCGTTGGGAGGTGCTACCTGCACCACCGCCGACCTCAAATCCGCGCTCCAGTTCCTCAACCACGGCACTCGCGGCTACTACTGCCAATTGGTCGGAGCAACCGAAGCCGTCGTCCGCCTCGGCGACCTGGTTTACCTCGACTCCAACGTGTAAAAGCCCACCGCGTGGCGCCGTGCTTCAGCCGGCGTCCCCCCACTCATCAATAAATTCTGTTTGCGATCAAAGGTAACCAGCGTCGCATCCGGCACGTATTCTCGGCCAACGACTCCCACAGTTCCCCGACCGTAGCCGACCGCACCGAGGCCCAAAGGGCCAGTCTTCGACAACCGGCCATCACCCCCGCCAAAAGCCCCTCGTCCTAGCTGATAAAATTTGTCCAAAGCGTCAGACTGTCATCCATTCTGATGCTTATAGATTGTTTTTTAACGCAATTATGATTTCTTTAGGCTTTAAATGAAATCCAATCTACAACTTATAGGCATTACTTCGTTAGAAAGTATCACCAAGAACACCCACCCCGTTCCCCGCCCAGTCCACGGGTGGTTGAAGGCTGTTCGTAAAGCACTGGGCCTACCCGCCGCCGCCGTGGCTGATCGCCTCAGCGTCACGGTCGCTACGGTTCAAGCTTATGAAAAGCGTGAGAAGGCCGAGACGATCACCCTCGAAACGCTCCGCCGAGCGGCCGGTGCCCTCGATTGTGAGCTCGTCGTCGCTATGGTTCCCCGCAACGGAAAAACATTCGCCGAACTGGCCGCCCGAAATAATCCCGAAATCGCCCATCTCAAAGCGACCGAGCACTCAATGGCGCTGGAGGATCAAGCCAGCAACGATCTCGACAACCAAACGGCTGCACGCCTGATCCCATGAGCACTTTGCCTACCGACCACGATGATTCGGGCACGACCCCAGTCGCCCCCGATGAAGAGCGATGGCTCATCCCCAGCGTCGCGACCAACGCGGAACTCAATCTACTCGAACGAGAGAACATTCTGGAGGCGAGGCGCTGGCTTTTTGCCCCTCGTCGAAAACTCACGTCAGCCGACCTACTTGATCACCTCTTCGTGCGCGAATTACACAAACGCATGTTTCGGCATATCTGGCGTTGGGCCGGCAAGGTTCGCCAGACTGAACTCAACCTCGGAGTGCCTGTTCCTGAAATCACCCCCAGACTCGCCACCCTTCTCGATGACGCCAAAGCTTGGATCGAATTTGAATCGTATCCCCCCGATGAAATCTGCGTGCGACTTCATCATGGTCTGGTGGCGATTCACCCGTGGCGAAACGGCAACGGCCGCCACGCCCGACTTTTGGCTGATCGCTTGGCCACCGCCCTCGAACGTCCCACCTTCACGTGAGGCGGCGGCACTGAACTGACAGCCAATAACGAGACCAGAGCGCTCTATCTTGCGGCGTTAAAAACCGCCGACAACGGAGACTTCGGTCCGATTATAGTCTTCTCCCGCGCGTAGCCCAAAACGGGGGCATCTCAAATGATCCGATCTGCCTCCCTAAACAACAATCCGGGCACCACAGCCGACCTCAAATCCGCCCTCCAGTTCCTCAACCACGGCACCCGCGGCTACTACTGTCAATTGGTCGGAGCAACCGAAGCCGTCGTCCGAACCGCAGACCTGGTCTACCTCGACTCCAACGTGTAAACTCCTACCACGTGGCGCCGTGCTTCAGCCGGCGTCCCCCGATTCAGCATGGAGAAATCCCCCCCCTCCTTATCACAGGTAATCGGTTCCCCATGCAACCTGTGGTCTCGGTTTAACACCTACTCCTATCCGGCCTCGGACTCCGTGTCTTGCCTCTTGGGTTGCGCCAGATTAGAAAGAGCTCGCACGTGGTTCCATCGGTCGGACTGACCTCTACGGCTAATTGAGGCAACGATCTGATGGTCATGAAGCCAAATAAATCGTGACCAAGCATAAGCCTATCCGAAACCCATCTGGGGCCATACCCGCGAGAATCCCTCCTTCCCTGAAGACGCCAAAGTCTTGATCGAATTCCCCCCGGGTTTCTCATCCGAAGTGGTTGCCACTAATCAAGTCAATATCACGACCTTGAGTGCGGCGCGTTGGGCCAAGGCGATTTGACGCTGATCGAACGAGATAAATGAGGTAACCTGCAATTGTTTCGCCCACGCCACGTGGAGTATGTCCATGGTGCGGCAACCCAATTCAGGGGTAAGCGAACTCAAGTTGCGAAAGGTCGCCATCAAGGCAGCCCGGCTTACCTCCGGCACGACATAGAGCCCGCGGCGTTTGCGATCGGCGAGAAACGCAAGCTGTTCATCGGCCTGAGCCACCGTGATTTCTTGCCAGTAGACTTTTAGTCGCAGGGCGTTGGTGAGCTCCATTTCAAGAATGTCGGTCAGCGGCAGCGGATCATCCTGCTGCGAGATCAATTCCTGAACCCGCGATGAACCGTTTTCACGGATATAGAGTTTTAACAGCGCACTGGTATCGAGGTAGATCATGTCGAGCTACCAGCGCCCCTCTCGATCGGCGGCCACCGCCTCCGAAGCAGAATGACCGGATGACTTCACCGCTGTGCTCAAGTGATTGTCCCATTTCAGGACTTTTCGCGGAGTCGCCGGGCCAATCCTCGCCGTGGGTCGACCCCGGTTGACCACTTCAAAAAACTCTCCGTCGCGCACCTGGGCTTCAACCTCAGCCCAATGCGCCTTCATTTCCCGCACCGTGATTGTTTTCATGCCTTTTGATGAATTAAGTTTCTCATTACGTCAATTCAACGGGTTACAAATTGTAAAACTTCAAGCTTAGCTCCAGCAAAGGGGTCAAACGCAAAACTCAAAGATCTAGGCGGACGCCTAACCGTGCCAGACACTTCAGCGGCTACGCTCGTTCCCTCTTGTCACCGCGCTTGAGCTGCCTACCGGAAGCGGGGACTCTGCGAATTATCCAAAACTTAGTTCCCCCCCATGCCCAACTCGTCCACCCATCGGGATTCGCGCGAATTCAGTCATCAGTTATACTGATTTGACGAGTAAGAATAATCCAAATTATTCTTACCATATGAAACTCACAAGCAAAGGACAGGTGACCATTCCCCAACGCCTGCGCAACCGCTACGGGTTGAAACCAGAAACGGAAGTTGTTTTCGAAGAAACCGCCACCGGAGTTTTGATCAAACCCGCCGCCAGTGGACGGATGGCTCAACTCAAAGCGGCGATGCGCAAAAGCCGCGGATCGGCCAACGTGAAATCCACCGCCGAGCTCATGCAACTGACTCGGAGTGACGACTGAGCGGCTATGATCTTGGTCGACACCAATGTTTTGATCGACGTCCTCGCCGCCGATCCGGAATGGGCCGAGTGGTCGGAGTCACAACTGCTCCATATTATCGAGACCGATGAACTCGCGATCAACCCGATAATCTATGCCGAACTCGCCGTCGCCTACCGCACCGCCAACGCACTGGAGAAAGCGTTAAGCTATTGGCCACTTATCCGACTCCCCCTGCCTTACTCCGCCGGATTCCTCACCGGCCAAGCATTTCGCACCTACCGCCAACGCGGCGGCCAAAAACGCTCACCGCTGCCCGACTTTTACATCGGCGCCCACGCTCAAGCCGAAGCCCTCCAACTCCTCACCCGCGACACCACTCGCTACACGACATACTTTCCAAAAATTAAAATCATTGGCCCTTAAGCAGACTGAACATTCGTCGCCAATCTGACTGACGCCTGAATCGGGCCAAACGCATCATTTGAAAGATCTGAAGCAACAGCTCAGACCAAATCACCCACCCCCATGTAAGAGCCGAGCTTGCTCGCGATGAATATGGTGCATCGGGGAATCCCTCCGATCGATGATGCAGCCTTTAAGCGGACCGGTGGCGCCCCGAAAGAGACGGCCAATGGACCCACTAAAATCCGTTGCGTGGACGCGACCAAGACGTAGTGCTTTCCCATGCGCTTTCTCTTGTTACCCCTACTTGCGTTCGCCACCGCCTTCCCGGCTCAAGCCCAAACCAACAAAACGTATCCACCGGAAATCGAAGGGGCGGAGGTCTACGTCTACCGGACCGTGGGGGACGTTAAACTGAACGCCTATGTTTTTGGGGCGGTAGACAAGGCGGAAACGCCGCGCCCGGCGGTGGTGTTTTTCTTCGGAGGCGGATGGACGAATGGGTCACCCACTCAGTTCGAACAACATTGTCGCTACCTCGCGTCCCGCGGAATGGTCGCCATCACCTGCGACTATCGCGTGCTCTCGCGCCATGGCACGCCGGCCAAAGCATGCGTCACCGATGCCAAAGCGGCGATCCGTTGGGTCCGGGCCAACGCAGTGAAACTAGGGGTTGATCCGGACCGGATCGCCGCGGGCGGAGGCTCCGCGGGTGGACACCTTGCGGCCTGCACCGGGGTGATCGATGGCTTCGAGCCCGAAGGCGATAATTCCAAAATCAGTTCCCGACCCAATGCGATGATCCTCTACAATCCCGCCCTCGTGCTCGCCCCGTTCGGCGACGACAATCCAGCGTTGAAATCCCGGGAAGCCGAACTGAGCGAGCGCATGGGCGTCGCCGCCAAGGCACTTTCGCCAATCCATCACGTGCAGGCCTCAGAGCCTCCCACGATTATCTTCCACGGCGAGGCCGACACCACGGTTCCGTTTGCGACGGCCCGCGACTTCACCACCGTCATGAAAAAAGCAGGCAACCGCTGCGAACTCAAAGCCTACCCCGGCGCAGGTCACGGTTTCTTCAACGCCGGCCGTGCGGGGAACAAAGCCTTCCTCTCGACCCTCAACGAAACCGACGAATTCCTCAAATCCCTCGGTTGGCTCACCGGTCCCGCGACCGTCGATACGTTTTTTCCTCACTCCTAACAGGGAAGACCTCAGCCGCCTTGACCGAGCGGAACGCTGAATTGCCAAGACTCCCTCGCCCCTCTGGCCGCCGTCCCTACCTTTCCTTTACCCCTTCAAACTATGCGCTACCCCTCCCTCCTGATCAGTCTGTTTATCGCCCTGATTTCTGCAGCCATGGCGGCTAAACAACCTAATCTGCTCATCATCACGGTCGACGACATGAGTGCCGATTCGCTCGGCATCTTCGGGGCCGAAATTGCCGGCACGTCCCCGACCATTGATCAACTGGCCCGCCAAGGCATGCGTTTCAATCAAGCCCATGTGGTGGTGGGAAATTGTTTCCCGTCCCGCAACGTCATGTGGTCCGGAATCTATCCTCACAACACGGGCATCGAAGGGTTCTATGAGGTGCGCAATCCCCAGCACCTTCATCTCGCCGACATCTTTAAAAACGCCGGCTATTACACGGGCATTTTTCACAAAGTGTCTCACTCCACTCCCTACTCGCCTTACCCGGGTTGGAACGCCGATCTGACCATCAGCCCGGAGGGGAAACGAAGAGACATCAAGGCGGCCCAATCTTATTTCGACGCGACCAAACAAGGCATCGCGGAGGCGCAGGCAGCCGCCAAACCGTTCTGCCTCGTGCTAAACACGTCCGACCCCCACAAACCGTTTTACGCGCAGGCCAAGGACGGTTCCACGATTCCGGATCCCAACGTGCCGTCGCGAGTATTTACGCCGGAGGAGGTTCCGGTGCCGGGTTTCCTGTTTGACGACCCCGTCGTGCGTAAGGAGCTCTCCCACTACTACTCCAGTGTGCGCCGGGCTGATGATTGTGTCGCCGCGCTGATGGCTGCTCTGGATGAGTCAGGAGAACGCGAAAACACGATCATCATGTTTCTCTCCGATCACGGCATGCCCTTGCCCTTCGCCAAAACCCAAGTCTACCACCACAGCTCCAACACACCCTTGTTTTTCATTGTCCCGGGCGTCACCAAACCGAACACCGTCGACGACCGTAGCCTGGTGTCCGCAGTCGACCTCCTGCCCACCCTCCTCGAACTCACCGGGGTAAACCATGCGGGCAAGATGGACGGCCATTCGTTTGCTTCGCTCCTTCGTGGCGGGTCCTCCGGTGCCCGGGATTTTGTGGTGAAGGAATACAACGAAAACTCCGGGGGCTGGCGCGATCCGATGCGCGCCCTGCAAACGTCGCAGTATCTCTACATCTTCAATCCTTGGTCCGACGGGAAGCGCATCATGGCCTCCGCCACGACCAACACGCCGACCTACCGGCAGATGAAAAAACTCGCTGCCTCCGATCCCGTCATCGCCGCCCGTCACGACCTGTATCAGCACCGTGTGGTCGAAGAGCTCTATGACATCGAAAAAGACCCGGACTGCCTGACGAATCTGGTGCATTCACCGTCCCACCAGCAGCAGCTTACGAGCCTGCAAACCATGCTCGATGAATGGATGGTCGATACCCGCGACCCGATGTTGACTGTTTTCCGCCAACGCACCGATCCCGCCGTCCGTGCCGCCTACGTCAAGGCCCAGCAAGCCGAGGCCGATGCCCGACGAAAAAAGCCCCGCCAGGGCAAATCGTAACCCCGCAGACGCTTCGCCCTTACAGCCCCTGCTCGCATGAAATCCCGCGATGCCTTTTGCGTTCTCTTTCTATTCTTCATCGCATTGGGTCTCGCCCACGCTGAAGGCCCAGACCTTCCGCTCCTCGACCTGTCAGGCGAGACCGATCGCCATGTCGTGATCGCGTCAGGCACAGTGGAAACTTATCAGGGGCACCCCACTACGTTGCTCATGCCTGATGGTAAAACGATCTTCTGCGTGTGGTGCATCAACCACGGCGGCTCAGCCGGCCCGATGGCTCGCAGCGATGATGGGGGTCTGACCTGGACGCGAATGGACGATCAGTTGCCGACGGGATTCAAGACGCATCAGAATTGCCCCAGCATCTACCGGCTGGTAGGGCCCGACGGAAGGGCGCGGATCTGGGTGTGGTCGGCTGCGTTGGGGACGCGCGGAGGTCCCGGCATGCCTTCGATCATGAGCGAGGACGATGGCCAGACTTGGCGCGAGATGCCCCCGCTAGGATTCCCCTGCGTAATGACTTTCAGCAGTATGACCCGACTACACGACGGACGCTACCTCGGACTTTATCACAAAGGGCCCGATGGCGCGGATAAAGCGCCGCTCGAAGTCCTTCAAACCATCACGGCCGACGGCGGGTTCACGTGGTCGAAGCCACGCATTGTAGCCTCGGTTGAGGGTAAAAATCCATGCGAACCCTTTGTGTTCCGTTCGCCGGACGGGAGCGAACTCTGCACACTGTTGCGCGAGAACACCCACCAAGGCCGCAGCCTCATGATGTTCTCGACGGATGAAGGCGAAACCTGGAGCCGTCCCGTCGACACGCCATGGGGACTCAGCGGCGACCGGCACATCGGCACGCCCCTGCCGGACGGTCGCTGGATTTTTGCGTTTCGCGACCAAGCCCCGAACAGTCCGACCAAAGGTCATTTTGTCGGGTGGGTCGGAACGTATGACGACATCAAGCAGGGCCGTCCCGGTCAGTATCGCGTGAAACTGCTCCACAGCCACGCCGAGCGCGTTTGGGATTGCGGCTACCCCGGAGTCGAGTTGCTGCCCGATGGCACGCTCGTCTTCACCACCTACATCAAGTATCAACCCGGCCCCGAAAAACACTCCGTCGTGAGCCTGCGGGTGAAACCGAGTGAACTGGATACCCTCGCGGCAACCGCCTCCCGCTAAAGTCATCCAAATCCAGCCCCTTTCTTCGCGAGAACATCCCCTACACCTACAAGGGACAGGTCGATTACACAATCAGACAGCCCGCCCCAGTAGGAGCCGAGCTTGCTCGCGATGAACACGACATCGTGGAAACAAGAACGCGACAGGACGGGGCGGCAGTCGGGCACGGCCAACCGGTCCGCTTGGTTCGCCTAACGGAACGTTTCCGTCTCACAAGGGACAGGCCGATTACATAATCAGGCAGCACACCACCGTAGGACCCGAGCTTGCTCGCGATGAACACGCTGGAGTGGCGAAGGAAACTCGATAGGGCGGTGCGGCAGTTGGGAACGGGCCCTGCCCCATCCGTTTGGCTCGCCTGACGAGCGAACCGGAGTTCGACTTGTCGTGAATGTGCGGAAAAACGGACGAGCAAAAGTCAACGTGGCGGGCCCTGCGGACCGGGCTGGCGCGAGCCATAGCACCGGCTTTGGTGGTCGCGGCACTGGCTTGGGGGTGGTGGGCTTGGGACCAAGAGGCCCTGTTGGCTTGGAAAGCAGAGGCTACGCCTTTGCGATTTTTCGCCGCGCTGGCCGTGTTGCCGGCACTGGGGGTGCCCACCACACCATTTTACGTCCTGGCGGGGGTGACCTTCGGCGGCGTCATCGGTGTGGTAGGCTCGATCCTGAGTCTGGTCGTCAACTTGTTGCTCTGCTACTGGATCGGAAACAGCGGTCTACGACCGTGGCTCATACGGCGAATGGAGCGTGGAGGCCGCGTGCTGCCAACATTGGAAAAGGGACGGGCGATGAGGTTCGCGGTTTTGGTAAAGCTGGCACCAGGGGTGCCGACGTTTGTGAAGAACTACCTGATCGTGCTGGCCGGCGTGCCGTTGCCGCTTTTCATGGCGGTGTCTTTGGCCGTAACGCTGCCGTATCTGACGGCATTTGTGGTTATGGGAAACTTGGCGGAGGAGCACGATTGGCGGGATCTCATTTGGGTAGGAGTCGCCGTTATCGGGTTGGTCGGACTGGGCTGGTGGGTGCGAAAGCGCTGGGCCCGCTGAAGTAATGGTGGAGTCCGGTGGCGCGATTTGACTTCTTTCGCAATTTCCCCGGCGGGTCAGGCTGCGCACGCAGAGAATGAACTTTACCAACGTCTTGAATGATTTGGACGATAGAAAGGTAGGGACGGACCGCCGGGCCG
>CAXBOL010000022.1:0-16199 GCA_963977295.1 uncultured Opitutaceae bacterium | reverse complement strand
CTGGTGCGGCAGGGGGGGGGGGCATCTGGGCCATCTCGCTCTCCTTGGCTTTCATCGCGACCATTTCCACGAACCGCTGCTCTTTCAATTCGGCGGTGCGTTTGGCGATACGGGCCATTTCAACCTTCTTCATTAATTCGAAGGTCTCAGTGTTGAGGGCCTGTTGCTTGTTGCGGGTTTCGAGGAGGGTGATTTCCAGCTCGGCTACGCTTTTGGCAAACTTGTCTGCCTCGGCGTTATATTTGGCGGTGTCGTCAGCGATTTCTTGTCCGGCGGCGGCCCATTTGGCCCGACGTTCAGCGAGTTTCTTAGCTTCGTCGGCTTCGCGCTCAGCGGTGCGGCGATCAGCGTCTTCTTTGGCCCGACGTTCAGCTTCGGCCTTTTGGGCTGCTTCTGCGGCGGCGACGTCGGCTATCTGCTGGGCCTTTTCCGCCTCCTTGATCGCGTTCTCAACCGTGAAGTTTTTGTAGATGTATCCGAAAATCGCCATGAGGATGATCGGGGCAAAGATGTAAGATTTTTTCATTTTCATGATGTTATCCGGGTAGGTTGAGGATTATTTCTTCGAAGCGGTGGCGGCGGCTAGTGCGGCAGCAGCCTTGGCGGCTTTATCGGCGTCCTCGATTTGTTGAAGCACCCGTTGAAGTTTGGTCACGTTGGAGTCGGCGGCGGCGACGAAAGTCAGCAGATGTTTTTCCTCGTCAACCAACAATTTTTTAGTCGCTTCGACCTCTTCGATCTTGGACTTAACCTCAGCAATTTGTCGCTTCAGGTCGTCCATTTGGTTTTCGAATTTGTTGCGGTCACGGTAGGCTACGTCACGCGCATCACGAGCAGCTTGGCGGGCTTCTTTTTCGGCTAAATCTTGAGCTTCTTTGGCTTCACGCTCCGCCTTACGTTCGGCATTCAGGGCGAGGGCAGCCTCGATCGCAATTTTCCGATCTTCCTGCTCTTGGAGCATTTGAGCACGGCGCACCTCTTTAGCGTCTTCGATTTTCTGTAACTCTATGGCTTCGTATTCTTTGGCGAAACCGGAGTAGTAAAACCAGAATGCCGCGAGAGCGATTAGGGGAACGAGAATGTAGATTTTCTTGGTCATGAACTGGAGAGGTAAGAGTGATTAAATAGTGGCTTCGAGGGCAGCTTTTCGTTCATCGACGGCATTCTTGATCGCGTCGTAGAGTCTTTCGGCGTTGTCTGCTCCACCGTCCTTGGCGGCTTCGGCGAGCGGAAGTGCTTCTTCGAACTTTTTGAGTTCAAAGGCGAGGTAGGCGACGAAAAGTTGAGTGGCGGGCTGGTTCTTCAAATTGCCCTTTTGGAGGGCAGATTTTCCGAACGTGTAAGCGTCCGACATCTTGTCGATTGAATAGAAGATGTTCGAAATTCGATAATCCAATTCGCCCTCGGTAGGACTGAGTTTGGCAGCACGTTGGAGCACTTCAATTGCCTTTTGGGGCTTGTGCACTTGTTGGTAGGAAGAGGCCAGGTATTCGAAGTTAGTCTGACTGGATTCAATTTTGCCGTTCGCGAGTCCCTTTTCCATCATCTTAATGGCCTCTTCAAATTGTTGGATATTCATGAGAATACCCACCACGTTAAAGTGGTCACGGGGCGTAT
This sequence comes from uncultured Opitutaceae bacterium, assembly GCA_963977295.1. Lineage (GTDB taxonomy): Bacteria > Verrucomicrobiota > Verrucomicrobiia > Opitutales > Opitutaceae > Actomonas. The sequence goes on along the minus strand of CAXBOL010000022.1, from coordinate 14,582 downwards.
CGAGAAACCCAAGCTTTTGGGCCCGTTCGATGGTGTTGATGGTGCGAACATTCCACTCCAGGGCTTGTTTCGCGGTCGCCTCAGAGCTGTTGGCGAGGGTGAGGTAAGTGGCTTGAAGTTGTTGCCAGTATTGCGAGCTATTCGGGTTCTCTGTGACCAAGAGCTCTAGGAGTTCCGCACCTTCGATGTTTTTGCCCTCTTGCTGTAAGGCAGCGAGGATCAGAACGTAGAAGTTTTCCCGAGGTTTGATAGTGAGGAGAAGGCCCTTTTCGGCCAAATCCTTGGCTTCCTGCACTAACTTTGGATCGGTTTTGGCCGGGTCCATGGTTGCCTGCGTGTAAATCATGGTCGCGGCGTAAGCAATGGAGTCCGCCGTGGGAGATTGATTTTCGCGGAGGTAGATTTGAATAGTTTGGTAGGCCTTATTGAGGTAACTATCGCGGAGGTTGGCATCCTTAGTCGTGGTGGCCTCTTGGAAGTAGAGCTGAGACAAAATCTGGGTAAATTCCAGATACCGACGCTCGGCAATGAAGTCGTAGGCCTTACCCAGTCGAAGCGCGGTTTCGAGGGGGGCGATCGCCTCGGCATACTTGGCTTCGGTTAACAAAATCTGGACCTTGATTTGGCTGAGCACCGTGAGTTCGTAAGATTCTGGAGCAGCCGTGGTGATTAAACCATTAATGAGGGCCAAAGCCTCCGCGTATTGTTTGTTGTCGGTAAGGGGGCGGAGTTTAGTCAGACCTTCGGAAACTTTGTCGGAGATTTCCTTTTTGGGTGCATCGGAGTTGCTTTGGGCTGAGACAGCGACCAAGGCCACGAGAAGGCCACCCAGTCGGAATAATCTGTGGGTAAGAGGGGATGCGAACATGATTTATTCGTCAGTGATGTTGAAAACGATGGGAACGTTCATGCGGGTATTGACCGCACGACCGCCTTTTTGACCTGGGCGGAAGCGCCATTTAGCAACGGCTTGGACGGCCGCTTGTTCAAACTCGCGATGGGAAGACTTCAATGCGTAGGCCTCGCGGACGTTTCCTTTGGAGTCGACGATGAAGGCCACCACCACTTGTCCAGTGATACCGGCCCGGCGCATCTCAAACGGATAGACGGGTTTGGCCTGGAAACGTGGACTGGGTTGTTGGTCAAGATTGGAGATATCGAAAAGATCCTTCATGCCTTGGCCGATTGCACGTGAGGTGCTGGTCTTCGGAATGGAGATCACACCGGTAGGGCGCTCCAAGCCGGGAGGGGGAGGGGGCTGTAATTTTTGAACGAAAGCGGCCTCCACGTTGACCGATGGGACGTCGGCCTGCATCGGCGGAGCAAATTCGATTTCTTCGGGGGGGGCGTCGTCGGTCGATTCGATGATTTCCTCAGGCTCGGGTTCGAGCGGAGGCATTTCCATTAATTCGATAGTGAAATCTTCTTCGACAGCTTGTGTAACCACTTCTGCTTCTTTAGGGAAAAGTTTCTCGCTGAGAAACACTCCGGCATGCAGGGTGATGGAAACAATGAGTCCGATGATTAGGTCTCGAGTCATGAGTAGAGTAGTGGGTTAGCGTCCGGTGGGGCGGTAGACAGTCTCGAAGGAGACCTGATCGATCCCAGCTTCACGAACTGCATCGAGAACCTTAATGGTATCGCCGTATTTCGCAAGGTCGTCAGAGGTAAGAAGCACCCGCGGATTGGGCTCTTCTGCCTTATAATTGGTCAAACGATATTCGACTTCAGCGAATGCTACAAGTTCCTGATTCCAATAGTAGTTACCGTTGTCCGAAACCTGAAGCGTGATGGGTTTATCATCATCGTTTTCAGTGGGTCGGGGTGGAACCGCCTGGGGCAGGTTAATTGGGATCGCCTTAATTCGGTTAAGGGAGAGGGTGAAGAGAACGAAGGTGGCGAGAAGGAAGAAGATAACGTCGATGAGAGGGATGATCTCAATACGTGCTTCCTTCTTATGATCTTCGGTCAGTTTTTGAGTTTTTTTGCTACCACTGGCCATCAGATGAAAAACGTTTGGAAGTTAGAAGTCTTAGGCAAAATCAGTAGCCGGCAGTCACGCGGGTTTCGATTTTCACCTTTTGGATGCCCGCTTTGCGCACTTCATCGAAGACATAGCGCGCTTGACTGAAGAAGGCAGCTTGATCGCCGTTGATGAGGATTACCGCTTCGTCACCCCGCAATTGGCGGTAGGCTTTGAGGCGATCAATGAACTCATCCAAGGAGATGAGGTCCTTATCCCAAGCCAAAGTGCCCTCGCTGGTGATACTGATAGTGACCGTATTGGATGGATCTCGGGTTTCACTTGTCCTCGTATCCGGAAGGGATACGGCGATACCTTCAGACTTGTTCAGCGAGAGGGTAAATAGGACAAAGGTCGCGAGCAGAAAGAAGATAACGTCGATGAGAGGAATAATCTCAATACGCGCCTTCTTCGTGCCGTCGGCATTAGTTCCGCCTGATGATCCAGCCATGGTAGGGAGGGGTTACAGTTTGGGTAAGCGAGGGAGTGCCTCGCCTTAGACCTTGGCTGTGGAGGAAGTCTTGCTGAGAATCAGCTCCAAGGCATTGGACGCGTCGGAGACGTCGTGCTTAGCCTGGGCGATCTTGGCATTCATGTAATTGAAGGGGAAGAGACCGAAAATAGCGATCGCGAGACCGCAAGCGGTAGCGATAAGGGCTTCACCCACACCACCGGTAATTGCACCGGCGTTGGCGGCGACGTCTGCTCCAGCACCGAGAGCGCCGAAGGTCGCCATCATGCCGGTTACGGTTCCGAGAAGACCGACGTAAGGAGCGGCCGTCACGATCGTGTCGAGAGTGGGCATGCCTTGGTTGTAACGTTGCATCTCTTGGTTGGTCGCACGAGCGAAAGCGTTCGCCATGGAAGTCTCACGGTGGGTGAGGGAGTAGACCAAGATGCGGGCGATGAAGTCAGAGGACTTGCGACCAATAGCGATGGCGCCGTCGAAGTCACCGGCTTCGACCAATTCCAAAACCTTCTCAACGGACTCGCTGTCGCGGGAGATCGCCTCGCGAGCGGTAAAGATCACGCGTTCGATAACGACGGTCACAATGACGAAGGAGAGGAGGATGATCGGCCACATGATGTAACCACCATGTTTAAAGAACTCCATTGGGGAGAGGCCCATCAGGAAAGCGATCGGGAGAGAAGACAAGGTCATGTTATCTATTTAGGGTTGGGACTAGAGTTAAGGTAAGGGAAAATGAACGTTAAGAAGCGGAGCTACGAATGACGGCAATTTCCGCGTGCGTTAGCAAACGCAATCGGAGATTTTGATGTTAATTCGACGAGCTGATTGCAGGTTTCAGGCCAAGTTCTATCCGGTAGAATTGGATTGTGGGGGAAACTTGGAGAGGGGGGAAGAATCATGGTCGTGACTTACTCGCGCTGCAGAAAAGGAGAGGTCTTTTGAGAAACTTATTCTGTCAACGTAGTTCGACTGATTGTTCGCAGGATGCGTTCAGTAATTTTCCAAAATGGCTGCCCGACTAGGACTCGAACCTAGACAAGCAGAGTCAGAGTCTGCTGTGCTACCATTACACCATCAGGCAGTGGAAATTTGTGCTAATAAAGCCTTTGAGAAAACTGGAGCCGATGACTGGACTCGAACCTGTAACCGCCTGTTTACAAAACAGGTGCTCTGCCAATTGAGCTACATCGGCCAAAAATAAAAAGGCGAATAAGTGATTCGATTGGGGTAATCGATCGTCGTGGGATAGGTTTTAAAAGAACAAGGACTCTTCCCTATGTCGGGGCAGTGCGACGAGGGTCGCAGTGCATCGGGAAAAGTTGGTGGCCCCCCTCGGACTCGAACCGAGAACCAATTGATTAAGAGTCAACTGCTCTACCATTGAGCTAGGGAGCCGTAATATGGAGCGGGGAATAGCTCATCGGCATCGCGGGGTTGTCAACCAACTTTTACCGTTAAGGATCTCGATTTCAGTTGTTCGGTCCAGAACTGAGGTGCAGTGCGTTGTGCTGGAATTCCTGACGATGCAATTTTGCCCATTCAAAGTGAGATGAACTCGCATGTCCCAAGACAACGGTGTCGATGGGCTGATCTTTTTCTGATCGGTGGAATCGGGTTGGTTTTAGTCTTTCCCGTTTCTTTCGCGACTGAGGAGGTTACTGCTGCCCTTGGGGCCGGTCTTGATCCCCTCTTGGCTGCTGAGTCGGTCAGTGCAGGGGAAGTCACCGCCTGGTTGGAACAGGCCGAGCAATTGGAGCCGGTGGATGCCAGACGAGCTTTGATACTAGCGGAGCAGGTGGCGGAGCACGCGGAGGGCGACGAATTGCGACTACGCGCCCAGTTACGAATCGCCTCCATCCTGCGCCGTATGGGGGATTACGAGGACGCGTTGGTCAAAGCGGAAGCGGTGCTCAACGAACTTGCGGAACCTCCTCCGGGAGCCTTGTTGGCAGACACCCTGTATCTCATCGGTCGCCTTTATTGGAACAAGACCGACTATGCGACCTCCATCGAGGTTCATTTGCGCCAACTCAGACTGGACGCTGCGTTCCACCATCTGACGGAAGCTTTGCGTGGCAGTGAAAATAGCCAAGACCAGGAACAGTTGGCGATTACGTTAAATAGTCTGGGTAATTTTCATTTCTCCCAATCGGAATACCCCGAGGCGCGTCGTTACCATGAGAGAGCATTAAAATTGCGCCGGGCGACGGGCAATATCCGAGGAATCGCCGATTCGTTGAATAATTTGGCTCTCATTGCCGCGGCCACCGGGGATGTTTCGAATGCCTTGTCGATGCTGGGCGAGGCAGAGGCCATATATTTGCGTTTGGGGCTGAAGCGGTATCTGGCCAATGTGCATCGTCACATTGCTTCGATTTTGAGTGACGTAGGTCGCCATGATGAAGCGTTGGCGCGGTTGGATCGGGGGTTGGCCATCGCGGAGTCGTTGGGCAGCCCCGAGGTTCTGATGAATCTTTATCAGGGGTATGTGGTCACGCATTCGGCGCTGCACAATTTTGAAGCGGCGCTTCGATTTGAAAAACTGAGAAACACCACGGCGGAGCGGATACGAAGCGAGCAGGACCGAAAATTGATCAACGAGTTGAATGCTCGGTATCAGGCCGAACGACGAGAAAACGAAATCAGCCTCCTTAAGCGTGACCAACAGTTGCGCGAAGCGGTGCTGCGCCGCCGACAACTCTTGGGCTGGATAGTCGGGGGCGGCTCTGCCTTAGCCATTCTGGTTTTGACCGGCGCCTTTGTTTTTCAACGTCGCCGTCATCGGGAATCGCTGCGATTGCAGTCAGCGACCGAGAATGCGCGCGAGCGGGCCGAAGATGCCGATCGTCTCAAGTCCCGTTTATTGCAGATTGCATCTCATGATTTGAAAGCCCCTTTGGCGGCCCTACGTGCGACCGCTCGTCGGATTGAAACGGAGACCGACGTCGCAACTTCCCGCTATTTGGCCAATGCGATGAGGGCTGATGCCACGCGCATGGAGGTCTTGGTGCGAGACCTTTTGGACACAACGGCGCTGGAGTCGTCGAATCTACGTTTGGACTACACCCGGTTTTCTCTTGATGGCTTGGTGAGTGTGGTGGTGGAGCAAATGAAGCCGCTGGCTGATTCAAAAAAACAAACCTTGGTCGAGCAGAGCGGAACTGACGCGGTCATGGCGTGGGCTGACCGGGAACGTGTTTGGCAAGTATTGGTCAATCTAATCAGCAATGCGTTGAAGTTTTCGCCCCTCGACGGCGCCGTCATTGTGCGAACGGCATCGTGGGAGGAGTGGGTCAGTGTGGAGGTGGAAGATAACGGTCCGGGCTTAAACCCGGGCGACATCGCCTTGATTTATGGTGCTCCGCAGCAATTGTCCGCCCAGGCCACCGGCGGCGAACACTCGTCAGGTTTGGGGCTGAGCATCACGCGTGAGTTGGTGGCTCTCCACTGTGGACGTTTGGAGGTGGAGTCCCAACCAGGCAAAGGCTCGGTGTTTCGGGTCTTGTTGCCAGCCCAGCCTCCCGCCCCCTCAGCCCAACCCCCGTTGCAGGCACCAACGGACGAGGGTGGGGAGATCGTGTAAACCAAGCCGGGCCAATATTCGGGCGCGGTGTTTCTCTACCGTTCGTGTGCTCAGACCAAGTTGGCTGCCAATTTCTTTCGACGCCAACCCTCGCGCGACCAACCGGATCACTTCCTTCTCTCGTTCGCTAAGCACGCTGGCCGGCGCGGACGGAATGGCGGGTTGATCGGTCGAAGGGGGCGCGGGAGGGCGGACGGACGCCGAAAAAAACATTCCGCCTTCGAGGACGCGGTGGGCGGCTCTTTCGATTTGTTCGATGGGGGAGTGTTTATCAACGAATCCGGCCACTCCGAGTTGCACCAACTCTGCCGGGAGGCCGGCATCGGGGTGCGCGGTGACGGTCAGGATTCGGGTGGAGACGTTGAGGCGGCTGAGTTGTCGGACGATCTCGCGTCCGTCGGTATCGTGGAGATAGAGATCCACGATCAGAAGGTCGGGCGGACGTTCGATGCAAGCGGCCAACCCTTCGCGTCCGAGGGCGAAGCTCGTGAAACTCGCGCCGGGAAACGCGGCGCAGATCGTGGCCCTCACCATCTCACGAAATGTGGCGGAGTCGTCGATCATGATGAAGCGGAGTGGGGCCTTCGACGCGGGCGGGGGAGACGGCATAGGGTAGCGGTTAGGGGAGCAGGGGCGATCTGGCAAGGATTGCGGAACCGGTTCGCGTTACGTAGGAGCACGCAATTCTCAAGAGGAGTGATCTCGGTTATAATCGCGCCGCCAAGTCGGAAATCCGCTCAATTTCTGCGCCCCGCCTTGGCTGACCTAAAACTGCCTATCATGCCAATGAACACCCTCAAACGTTCGGTCTGGGTCTCCCTGATCGGAGCCTTAGCTCCGTGGGGATTTGCTCAATCCAACAATTCGGAAGATGTGGTCAAACTGGAAACCTTCACGGTGACCGGCTCCAATCTATCCCGCGCCCTCGAAGAAGCGGCCATTCCGGTCACCACATTTACCGCCATCGACATTGAAGCCTTGGGTGCGACCACGATTTCGGATATCGTAGAGGCCCTGCCATTCTCGTCGAATGTGGGTTTTAATGAAACCAACACAGGCCCGAACGACGCCCGCGGTGACGTGTCCACCGTCAATCTCCGCAACCTCGGCACCGGCCGAACCCTTGTCCTCTTAAACGGTCGCCGGATGTCCGCCCACGGGGTGACTCCGGGCACTCCGCCGATCCAATTTGTCAATCTCAACTCCATCCCGGTGGCCGCGATTCAGCAAATTGATGTGCTGCGGGACGGCGCGTCGGCTATCTACGGATCCGATGCGATCGGCGGCGTGCTCAATACGCGTCTGCGTTACAACTACACGGGGTTTCAAGTGAGCGCGATGGGCATGTGGGGTGACCCCGCTCCCAATGACTACAATCTCGATATCTCCGGCGGCGTGCAATCGGCCGATGGCCGCACGCACTTGTCGGTGTTTGCGTCGTATTACGAACGGGAAGGCCTGATGGCGCGCGATCGCCATTATGCCGCCAACGCCGACAAGCGTCCGCTGGTGGAAGAGCCGTTTGCCTCCAACACGCGCTTCAACCGCATGTCGTCGTCGTCGCCTTACGGCCGCTTTACGGCGCTGACCGACGCGGGCGTGACGGTGGGCGTTTCCGGGGTGACGCCGACGACGGGCACGGCTCGCGGGCGCTTCTATGTAAATCCCGACACCGGCGCCATTTCATCCGGCACCGGTCCTTCGGCGAACTACGACTTTCAGCCGGACGGTCAGCTGCTGCCTTCGACCCAACGCACGTCCCTTTTCAGCATTGTGGAACACGAGATTTCGGAAAACCTGTCGGCCTTCGCCGAAATTTCCTATTACGGTTCGAAGTCCGACGGTCAAACCGCGACCACCCCGATCTCCGAAGGCACCGACGGTATCATCGTTCCCAAGACGAACTACTACAACCCCGTGGGCACCCGCTTCTATGGACCCGGCACCGCCAATCCGACCGGCACGCCGCGTAACGTGGTTATTCGCAACTACCGTCCGGTCGAAATCGGACCCCGCACCTACACCACCGATCTCGACAGCTACCGCATTGTGGCAGGCCTGCGTGGTAAGACGGAATCCGATTGGGATTGGGAAACGGGGGCGCTGCACATGACGGGTAAAACCTATCAGGTAAACAACGGCTACATGTCCTCCAGTTTGCTCACCTCCCAACTCGCGCTCAATACGCCGGATGCGTTTAATCCCTTTGGTGGGCCCAATGCCAACTCCGCCGATGTGGTCGACAAGTTTGTGATCGATATTTGGGACCGTGGCACCGGCACGATCAGCAGCCTGGATGGTAAAATCTCAGGCCAGAAATTTGAACTCCCCGGCGGTCCCATTTCGATGGTTTTCGGTGGTGAGATCCGCGAAGAAAGCATGAAGCAACGCAACGACCCGTATGGCCTTGCTGATGACGTCATCGCGCAATCCGAGCAGATTGATATCGATGCGAGCCGCACCATGATGGGGGTCTACACCGAAGGGTTGTTGCCGATCGTCGATAGCGTGGACCTCCGCGTCGCTGCGCGTTTCGAAGACTATGAAGATTTCAGTGCCGTCAAACCCGCCGCGGCACTTTCGTGGCGTCCGTTCGAAGCGCTGATGATTCGGGCTTCCTACAATGAGGGCTTCCGCGCTCCGGGCGTGGCCGAGCTCTATCAACCCCAACGCGCTCGCCGTAACGAAGGCCTCATCGATGGCGCTCGGGAAGGGCAGGAAGACGCGGTTGGCACGGTGACCAAGCGAGTGGTAACGGGTGGCAATCCTGATCTGCAACCGGAAGAATCAAAGTCCTATAATATCGGCTTCGTGCTCGACGTGCCGCAAATCAAGGGGCTGTCGCTGTCGATGGATATCTACAAAATTGAGTCCACCGATCGGATCGACAATCCCAACACGCAGGACGAACTCAATATCGACGAAGCCCTGTGGTTGGCCAACGGCGGTAGCAACGACCGCGTCTTGCGCGAAGCGCAAACTGACAGCGATCGTGCCTTGGGCATTCCCGGCCGGTTGATCGAAATTCAAGGCACCTACGATAACTTGGATTCCCGCACCATTGAAGGGGTCGATTTCGGCATCGCTTGGGTTTCGCCAAAATACTCGATCGGCACAGTGACGCTCAAAGCCGAGGGAACTTACGTTTCGAAACTCGAAGACGCTGACCGCGATGGTAACACCTCCAACATGATTCGCAATGGGGCGAACCCTCGGGTCAAAGGGCTGGTCAGTGGCTCGTGGAATCGTAAATCGTGGTCGGCCTACCTCAGCGCCCGCTACTTGAGCGATTACGAAAACAGCAGCACCTACGACAGCCCGATCGGTGACCCTAATGCGATTCCGTTGGTCCTCGAAGCCCAATGGATTTTCAACGCGTCGGTCGGCTATAAATTTGCCAAGGGCGGCGCGCTGGAAGGCACATCGATGCGGTTGGGCGTCAACAATATCGCGGATACGGAGCCCCCGTTGTATTTGTCGTCGTCTGACGGATACGACTCCAGTTACTACAACACCCGCGGTCGTCAGTTCTTCGTGCAACTCACCCACAAGTTCTAAGACTTAATGCTTAACGCGCTCCGGGACTCAAAAACTCGGGGCGCGTTTTTTTTGGCCCAAAGACCCTGATGCGATTACGTTCCTTTGTTCTCCTCGGCGCAAGTTGGCTGCTGTTACTGGGCGGCAGCGTCACCTCGCGGGCCAGTTTGCCCATCGAACCCGCGCTCGGTTGGCAAACCATGGTCGTGGCGGGTCACCCCGAAGCCACCGCGATCGGAGTAGAGGTGCTACGACAGGGCGGTAACGCGGTGGACGCGGCGGTGGCCGTATCGCTCGCGCTAGGCGTGGCGGAGCCGTATGGCTCGGGGTTGGGGGGCAAGTTAATGTTGCTGTATTTTGATGCGACTACGGGTCACACGTTCGTCGTCGATGCCATGGATGCCGCGCCGGCGAGTTTGGATTCGGCGGCAGCCAGCCAATGGACCAGCGCGGAACGATCCCTCGGATGGAAGTCGGTCGCGGTGCCCGGATTGCCGGCGGGATTGGATTTGCTGCACCGACGCTGGGGGTCCCGCGCCTGGCCAGAGGTGGTCGAACCGGCGGCGGCCTTGGCGACACAAGGGGCATTGGTCGAACCGAAAACCCGCACTCTTTTTGCGGAAAGACTGGATCGCATGCGGGCGGATCCCGAGTTGGCGCGAATTTTTTTGCGCGATGGGGAAGTTCCGGCCGTGGGCGTGCGCTTGCCGAACCCCGATCTGGCCAAAACCCTGCGGCGAATTGGTCGAGACGGGGCGGACTCGTTTTATCGAGGCGAAATCGGTGAACGAATTGTGACGGCGGTGGCGCAAGGTGGCGGTGGCATCTCCGCGAGTGATTTGGCCTCCTATCGTGCCAGAATCGTCGAACCGCTGCGGATGCCGTTTCGTGAATTCGAACTCGTAACCAGTCCACCGCCGAGCACCGGCCCTGCGATGTTTTTGCCAGTCATGAAAGTCGTGGAGCACGGGTTGGATGAAACCAAACCGCTACGCGATCCGACCAACTTGAACCTACTCGGTCAGGTATGGCGTCGGGTGCAACCGAGGATTTATGCCGAAATTGCGGATAGGGCCGATGCCGTTGAGCGGTTCAATGGGCTACTGGCACCGGACTACATCGCCGCGGTTCGGGAAGAAGTCGAGATAGCGGTGTCGGACGAAGGTGTGCCGATCTTGGAGGATGTAAATGCATCCACCACCCATTTTGTCGTGATTGATGCGGCGGGGAACATGGTCTGTGCAACCCAATCATTGAGCCTGCATTTTGGCGCCGGGGTGGTGGTGCCCGGCACGGGCATCGTGCTGAACGACAGCATGAGTAATTTTAGTTATTCGGATCCGGACAGCCCCAATGCCGTTGCGCCCAAACTTCGGCCACGGAGCACGATCAGTCCGACAATTGTGTTCGAAGGGGGCGTGCCTCGTATCGCGATCGGGTTGCCCGGCGGATCACGCATTCCCACCGCGATGCTGCAAGTGTTGCTTGATCGATTGGTGTGGCACCGGCCGCTGGAGACGGCGATCGGGGATGTCCGTTGGCACCTGAATCCGGCGTGGCGCAACGGTGGGGTGGATGTCTTGGAGGTTGAATCGGGGCTATCAGATGCGACCATCGGCGCCCTTGAAAAATTGGGGTGGAAAGTCGAAATCAAGGAGACGGCGGGCACTGGACTGCATTTTGGGGGGGTAAATGCCATTGAACTCAATCCGAATGGCGAACGGCGGGGCTATGCGGATCCTCGTCGATCCAACTCTGCTGCAGGATTTTAGGATATTTTATTTGGACAATCGCCGGCTGACCTAAAAATCCCCTTGCCAACCGGGGAGCCACTCTCTGTTTTCGTCCGCTCTCTTCATGCAAAAGACCAAGAAATCTATCGCCAAGCGCTTCAAATTGACCGGAAAAGGCAAATTGATGCGCCGCACGCCCGGTTTCCGACACCTGTTGGCCACCAAGAGCTCGAAGCAAAAGCGTCGTGCCTCCCAAGACAAACACGTTTCGCCCGGTCGCACTGCCAACCTCATGCGGGGTCTCCCGCACGGACTCTAAGCAGTCGCGAAAATCAACCGTAATCCGCTAGTCGGGTGAATCCTAACGAGACGACCCGACAGCACTCAAAACACTAAATAAAACATGCCTCGTGCCACTAATGGTCCCGCCGCCAACAAGCGTCGGAAAAAAGTCCTCAAACACGCCAAGGGCTACTTCGCCCGGAAATCAAAGCTCTACCGCTACGCCAAAGACGCGGTTGAGCACGCTTGGCAATACGCCTACCGCGATCGTAAGAAGAAGAAGAGCACTGCTCGTGCGCTGTGGATCATCCGCCTCAATGCGGCTGTCCGTGCGCAAGGGATGAGCTATTCCCGCTTCATCGAAGGTTTGCACGCCGCTAATATCGAATTGGACCGCAAGGTTCTCTCCGATCTCGCAGTGCGTGACGAAGCCGCCTTCAACGCTGTGGTCAAACAAGCCCAAGACGCGTTGAAGACCAAGGTCGCCGCTACTGCAGCTGCGCAGGCCTAAATTCCGATAACGCGAGCCCGGGCGGGCTCGCCTCCCTTGTTTCCCCGGAGGACGGGTCCCGCTGGTCGGGGCGCCGTCCTCTTTTCTTTTTCCTATTCCATGCAAGACCAACTTTCCGCTCTCGTTGCCCAAGCCACCACCGAATTGCCGTCGCTCACGACTCGCCCTGAGTTCGAAGCCGCGAAGGCCCGCTTTGTCGGTTCCAATGGAGTCCTGACCGGCCTGATGAAACAAATGGGAGGCGTGCCCAAAGAGGAACGCCCGGCCATGGGTAAACTCATCAACGAGACAAAGACCGCCCTGCAGGACTTGCTCTCGACGGCGTTGACCCGGATCGAAGCGGCGGAACTCGCGGCCAAACTCGGGCCGGCCATCGATCCGACCCTGCCTTCGCCCGACCCGTTGCCCGGCACCCGCCATCCGCTCACGCTGGTGCGCGAAGAGCTCAACTCGATCTTGCGCAAAGTGGGATTTTCCGTGGTCGAGGGCCCGGAAGTCGAAACCGAGTATTATTGTTTCGATGCGCTGAATACGCCGGCGGATCACCCGGCGCGTGATGCTCAGGATACATTCTATTTTCCCCCGGACGCTCAGTTTTCCAACATCGCCAAGAGGACGCCAGACGAGAAATACCTTCTCCGCACGCATACCTCATCGGTGCAGATTCGCACCATGTTGAAAGGCAAGCCGCCGATCCGGATCATTTCACCCGGGCGGGTTTATCGTCGCGATACGGTCGATGCCACGCACTCCGCGAATTTCCACCAACTCGAAGGGCTCTACGTGGACCAGGGCGTCACGGTCAAGGACCTCAAGGCACTGCTGGATTACGTGCTCAAGTCGCTGCTCGGATCCGACACCAAGGTGCGATTCCGGCCGCACTATTTTGGTTACACTGAACCCAGTTTTGAGGTCGATCTCTCGGCCAAGCACCTTCCGAAGGTGAACAAGGAGTGGGTCGAAATCATGGGCTGTGGCATGGTCGATCCTACCGTGTTCGACGACGTGGGTTACGACTCCAAGATCTGGAGTGGCTACGCCTTCGGCATGGGCATCGAGCGCATCGCCATGATGATGTATGGCATCGATGACATCCGCTACTTCTACCAAAACGACCTGCGTTTCCTCCGTCAGTTCGCCTAAGTCGCACTGAGTTATTTTAACCACAGATAAACACGGATACACACAGATAATTAGGAATAGGCGCGGCGAATTAGATTCGTGTTCATCTGTGTCCATCCGTGGTTCTCAAAAACTCTCTTATTACTCGTGAAAATTTCCCGCAACTGGCTCCAAGATTACGTTGATCTCACCGGTCTTTCCGATGAGCAGATTTCTGAGGCGATCACCTTCCTCGGCTTCGAAGTCGAGGGCGTTGAACACACCGGCGCGCCGCAACTGCAGAACGTGGTGGTCGGCGAAGTGCTGACCCGCGATCAGCACCCGAACGCGGACCGTCTTTCCATCTGCACGGTCGCGGTCGGCGAGGCGAACGGGAGCACCAAACGCATCGTGTGCGGTGCTCAAAACTATAAAGTAGGGGACCGTGTGCCGGTGGCGTTGATCGGCGCGGTATTGCCGGGTGATTTCACGATCAAACCGTCGAAGATTCGGGGTGAGGCCTCCGAAGGTATGATGTGTTCGGGCAAGGAATTGCAGATCGGTGATGATCATTCCGGGCTCATGATTTTGACCGATCGTCCCGAGGTCGGCCTTCCCATCAACGACGCCCTGCCGGCCGGTGATGTGGTCTTTGATTTGGAGATCACGCCCAATCGCCCCGACAGCCTGTGCCACCTTGGCGTGGCCCGGGAACTGGCCGCGTGGTTTCGGCTGGAGCTGACCTACCCGCAGGTCGATTTACCGGCACCGGTGGCCGCGCGAACGGATATTTTGAACGCATTGCGCGTCGACGCGCCGGAAGATTGTCCGCTCTACACGGCGACAGCGATCAGCGGCGTCAAGGTCGGCCCGAGCCCGGCTTGGATGCGGCAACGTCTCGCAGCCGTGGGCGTGCGACCGATCAACAACCTCGTGGATGTGGGCAATTACGTGATGCTCGAATACGGGCTGCCCATGCATGCGTTTGATGCGTCCAAGTTGGGCGGTCAGTCCATCATGGTGAGGCGGGCGGCGGCAGGTGAGAAAATCGTCACCCTCGACGAAAAAGAACGCACGTTGAACGAATCCATTCTGGTTATCGCCGACGCCGAGAAGCCGGTCGTCATCGCGGGCATCATGGGCGGGGAGCACTCCGGTGTGACCGGCGAGACGACCGATCTGGTGCTCGAAGTTGCGGTATTCCGGCGACAATCGATCCGGGCGACGTCCAAGCAAATCGGACTCAGTTCCGATTCCGCCTATCGTTTTGAACGTGGGGTTGATCCCCACTTGTTGCCCGAGGCTCGTCGGCGGGCCGTCGCGTTGGTGTTGGCGACCGC
>CAXBOL010000021.1:0-16461 GCA_963977295.1 uncultured Opitutaceae bacterium | reverse complement strand
AGACGATGCCCTCGCGTTGGGTGCCCTGGCCGGTGAGCAGCGGCACGAGCGATACCCCATCGCTGCGCGCCGGGGTGGGCCAACCGGCCAGATTGCAGAAGGTCGCCATCCAGTCCTGAAATTGCGTAGGCGTTTGATCGATACGTGAGGCCGCAATGGTTTCCGGCCACCAAGCGAAAGTGGGCTGACGCACGCCACCTTCGTAGGTGTCGCGTTTGATCCCTTCGAAAGGGCCGAAGGAAGCGAAGGCGTTGGCTTGGTAGTCGCCGTCCTTGAGGTAGTGGGTGTTGTGCGGACCGTTGTCGGCGCTGAACACGACGAGGGTTTGGTCGGCGATGTTCAGATCGCGCAACGTCTGCAACAGGTCGCCAATATTGTCGTCCATGCGGCGAATCAGGGTGGCAAACCGTTCTTCGTTATCGGTCCACCCGCGGTCGACGTAGTCGGGATGCCGCCATGAATCGATGGTGCCCGTGGCGGTATTGATCATGTGGTCCGGTTGGCCTGTCCACTGCACACCTCCCGTGAGGCCGCTTCCGGCGGGATAGGCGGTGGTCGGGAGCTGCAGGGCGGCGTGGGGGGTGTCGAAGGCGAGGTAGAGGAAGAAGGGCTGCGCGGCGTGGTTGGCCCCGTGATCGATGATCCACTTCTTGGCCCGGGCCGTGAACAGGTCGGGCGTGAAGCATTTGTCGAGATCGGCGGAGATTTCGTGCTCGTTCTCGTAGAGCTCTTTGGGGCTCTGGTGGGAGGCGTTGTTGCCGAGTGGCCATGCGTTGGCCGGGTAGTGTTGGTGGCCATCGGCGGACGTAGCCGTGGAAAAAATCGAAGCCGCGTTTGGTCGGATAGGCCGTCCATGAGGCGGGGGAGTTGCCGTCGCCTTGCAGGCCGTATTTGCCGATCAGAGCCGTGGCATAGCCAGCGCGTTGCAGGGTGCTGCCGAGAGAGTGATTATGATCAAGAGCGTCGTCGAAGTCGGTGTTACGAATGAAGGCGTGTCCCTGGTGAACCCCGGCCAAGAGGGAGCCACGAGCGGGAGCGCAGACTGGGGCGCCCGTGTAGTGCTGGTTAAGGATCATGCCTTCACGGGCCATGCGGTCGAAGTGGGGCGTGTGGAGTTTTTTATCTCCCGCCACCGCGTTCTGCCACAGGATCCCGATGTCGCCGTAGCCTAGATCATCGGCGAGAATAAAGATGATGTTGGGCCGATTGAGTTTCTGCGTGGGGTCGCTGGGGTTGAGCCCGTGAGCGATCTCGAGGTCGTCGGGCGTGCCATCGCCATCGGTATCTTCCCCCCAAACGGGTGAAAGACAGCACAGGGTGATCATAGTTGATATGGCCTGCCGAAAAAGCGTGGAGCAGGACGCTCCGCGAGTGGGCAGGAGGGGAAGTTGTGACAGGGCGATCATGGAAAACAGGGTAGGGTAAACAAAGGGGCGGGAGCAGGGGACGGAGTTACGGGCGAAGATGCCGATATTCCGACCCCGCGGCGAACAGGAATTCACTCAGGATGTCGATGTGAGGCGAGACCGATCACGGATGGCGGTGGGTTGGCCAATAATGGAGGAGCGGATCGACATCGTAGGTTGTGGAGGAGACGCTTTTCTTCTTTCATCCCCATCCGCATGCGCGTTTCCAGACTCTGTTTTGTTTTGATCACTTTATTTGCCGGGTTACGGGATCGCGTCATGAGCTGCCGCGCTTCCCTTTCTCTGTGGCTCTGCCGCCTGAGTTTGCTGGTGCTGCCTTGGGGGCTCGCGGCTGATACTTTGACGCCGGTGGTGACGCTTGATTCGGAGCCGCGGCCAATCAGTCCGTATTTGGTCGGCCTGCATCAAGTGTATACCTTCACTCCGGATCATGTCTTTACCAAGGGCGAGTTCCCTTCATGGGTGCGCGAGAGCGGTGTTTCATCTTCCCGGTTTCCGGGTGGCACGATCGTCAAGTATTGGGATTGGGAACATCCGAACGGTCAGCCCTTCGAGGATCCGCTGAGTCCGGAATTCGACCCCACGAAAAACGCCCCGGCGAGCGATTGGATGAGTCTTGACGAGTTTTTGGCGTGGGTGGATCGAACCGGGATCGAGCCGATTTTCGGGGTCAACTCGCTGGAAGGTCGCGTCCATGATCGCGAGGCCGCCACAATTGACCGCGCCGTTCGTATGGTCCGCTACGTCAAGGAGCGCGGACACGGCGGCGGACTCTGGTATATCGGGAATGAAGAAGCCCACCTGCACGGCGGGATAGCGGGTTACGCGCAGACCTTTCGACGTTATGCGGAGGCGATGAAGGCGGCAGATCCCGACATCCAAATTTTTTGGAACGACAATAACCCCAACGCGACCCGCATAGGGGAGTTTTTAGCCCATGATGGTGGCACGGCCGATGGGCTGGAAACGCACGGCAAGTGGCCCTATGGCGGCAAACCGAACCTGCCGCCCGGCACGTTGGAGGAGTGGCGAGACGAAGTGCCCCTGCGGGATCGCAAAAACGGGGACCGATCGGCCGGCGGGCGGGCGTGGCGGTATGCGGCCGATGAATACCGGACGATTGCGGCCGCCGCTGGACGAACCCTCCTGATCGCCAACAACGAATATGGGCTGGGTAGCGGCGCCAATGTGGTCGGGTTCAATCGCTACACCACGGGCCTGTTGCTTTCGGAAATGGTGATGGAGCATGTGATCGGCGACTGGTTTACGACTTGCTTTTGGGATCTGACGCGAGGACCGGAAACGGGACTGCTCGATGGATCCAACGGTTATCGTTTGAACCCCTTCCATCTGGGCATGACCGTGTTGGCTCCGGTGCAGGGCGGAAGCTACCTGCAGACCCTGACAACCGAGCAACCGGGAGTGCATGGATTTATCGCGGGGCAGGACGGCGTGATAATCGTCTGTGTGCTCAACAAATCGACGAAGTCCCACACCTTGCAGCTCGACTTGCGATCGCAGGGTTATCAGCCCGTGCGAGTGCGGCGCATGCAGGACAGTGCCGATGGTTACGGGGAACTGGCAGAGTTGGCTCCGACGGATTTTTCCGATCACCTGGTGCTTCCGCCCCTAACGATGACTCAATGGGTCTGGGCCCCTGCGGCCCCGCTCACCCCGCCGATCCCTCGACCCTGATTTTCTGACCAGGGCCGGAAAATGGGGTCAGGGCCGGAAAATGGGGTCAGGCTTTGGGGGCCGGAAAATGGGGTCAGGCTTTGGGGTTTGTGGTTCGGGGTGGGCTGGCTTCGAAAGAGAATCAAACTAGCGATTTTGTGCTGCTTGACCGCCGGGATTAGGGAACTGCGGTTGACGTCTGGCATAGGACTTCGGCCCACGAGAGGACGACCCAAGGACGTCATACCTTGACTTTTGACCATTGCCCCGGGGAAGGCAAAAACGAGTCAAACGCTAAACATAAAGATTTAGAACGTGGCCAACGAACTCATTTTCTACAAAACGCCGGATGGTGAGCAACGGATTTAAGTCGTCTATGAGGACGAGAATTTCTGGATGTCGCAACGGGCCCTGTCGGAGCTGTTTGCAGTGGGGTTGCCTGCGATCAATAAGCACCTGAAAAACATCTTTGAGTCGGGAGAACTCATCGCAAAGGGAACTATTTCCAAATTGGAAACAGTTCGGCAAGAGGGCAGCCGCGAAGTCCGGCGCACGGTCGATTTCTACAGCTTGGATGCCATCATCGCGGTTGGTTATCGGGTGAACAGTTACCAAGCCACGTAGTTTCGCATTTGGGCAACGAAGACGTTGAAGGAATTTGTAATCAAGGGCTTCGTGTTGGACGACGAACGCCTCAAGCAGGGTAAACCGTTTGGTCAGGATTATTTCGATGAGTTGCTGGAGCGGATTCGTGAGATCCGGGCCAGTGAGCGCCGGTTCTCTCCGCACGTGTTGGGCGAGGCGATTGCGCGGCAGCCGCGGGACGTGCTGATCAAGCCCGACCTGCGCGCCTTCTTCGCTTATCAAGACGCCTGAATTAGCGCGTTCTTATTGCCAAACGTCACACATTACTGCGCAATGTGTAACGTTTACCGACATTTTATGCCGCCCTCCCTTCAAAAGAGACTGAACATCCTCGCCTCCGCGAACGAGATCCTGACGACGCGGCAGCTTCTGGAAGCCAGTATTTCTGACCAGAGCATCACCCGCCTTGTCGAGGAAGGAACGCTGATCCGTCTACGCCGGGGAATTTATCAACACACAGGTTCAGAGATCAGCGAGCACCACGACCTCATCCAAATCACCAAGAGCGCCCCCCGGGCTGTGATCGCGCTCATCAGCGCGCTGCGCTTCCACGAAATCGGCACCCAGTCTCCTCATGAGGTTTGGATCCAGCTGCCGGCTCTGACGCGGGTTCCCAAGATCGAGTGGCCTCCCATGCGGGTCATTCGCACGCGGGTCGAACAGCTTCAAACCAAGGGGGTGGGATATCATCGCCTCGGTGGGACAACGGTCGCGATCACCACCCCGGCAAGAACGGTGGCGGATTGCTTCAAACACCGCAACAAACTCGGGATCGACGTCTGTGTGGAGGCGCTCAGGGAAACGCTGAACGAACGAAAAGCGAAGATCGCCGAGATCAGCGATATGGGCCGGATCCTTCGGGTCGGCAAAGTGATGAAACCTTATCTGGAGGCGATGATATGAAGAACGTAGCCGCTTCTGTTCGCGCAAGGCTCCTCAGCCTTTCTCGTGCGAAGGGCAAGCCTCTCAGTGTCCTGATGGAGCAGTATGCAACCGGCCGGTTTCTCTACCGGCTGGCCCGGAGCAAGTATCGGGAACGGTTTGTGTTGAAAGGCGCCCAGCTGTTTCGAATCTGGGCTGCTGAGGAACATCGACCCACTCGCGATCTGGATCTCCTCGGACACGGCGAAGCCACGGTGGAAGCTATTCAGACGATTATCACCGAGCTCACGACAATGCCCTTGGACTCACCGGACGGGCTTGAATGGGGTGATGTGGATGTCGTGCCCATCCGTGAAGATGTGGCATACGGCGGATTGCGAGCCATCGTGATGGCGAATCTAGCAGGGGCGCGTATCAAACTGCAGATCGATATTGGATTCGGCGACGCAATCACTCCCGGCGCAGTGGAAAAGGAGTGGCACGAACTCCTGCCCTTTCCCAGTGCACGACTTCTTGTCTATCCTCCCGAAACTGTGATCGCCGAAAAAGTGGAAGCCGCGGTTTCGCTAGGAATCGACAACAGCCGGATGAAGGATTTTTACGATCTGCACTGGTTGCAGTCTCATCTCAGCTTCAACGGAAAGGTTCTCACGGAAGCCGTCACCAACACCTTTGTCAGACGGGATACGGCGATTCCCGATGAGCTCCCTATTGCCTTCACCAGAGAGTTTTCCACGGACGAGCAGAAGCTGCTGCAGTGGAATGCCTTCGTGCGCAAAGGAAAGCTTGCTCCCCGGCCACTGGATGAAGTGGTCAACGATCTTTCGCGGTTCCTCCTTCCCGTGATCAGGAAGGAAGCTATCAATCATCGGTGGACGCCCTCGGAGAACTGGCAACCGCTCGAACCATCCCCATGAAAGGCACGGAAGCCCAACTCGAATCAGCCATCATCGAGCTCCTCGGTGCCCAGGGCTATCCGCACGTGTTGGGAGAGGCGATTGCGCGTCAGCCGCAGGAGGTGCTGATCAAGGCCGACCTGCGGTTGTTTCTGGCGAGGCAGTATGCGGCGGATGGCATTACCCCGGGTGAAATCGAGGCGGTGATCAAGCAGCTCGAGGCCTACTCGGCGACCGATCTTTACGAGAGCAACAAGGAAATCATGAAGCTGGTCTCGGATGCCTGAACCGGGCGGCGGAGTTTTTGCAGGTCACCGATAAGATCGAGAAACGCTATGTGTTCCTCGTGAAGCGCCTGAAGACGGCCTACGACATCTGCAGCGGCAGCGATGCCTTCCCCGAGCCGGCTCAATTCCGCCTCCGTCCAGCGGTCGTTGAACTCAATTGTCGCACCCATCGGAAACCGGGGAGTGACGACGGCGCCGGGCATACGTGCCGACAAGGACGAGACCGCCGAAGATTGCGGCGTAGGTCGAGGGTTCGGGCACGGCGGAGACCGATGCCGTCACGGTGCCAAAGCCGGTGCCCCTGATGAGCCCAAAGGTGGCACCGTCCAAGGCAGCCATGCCGGATTTGAACAAATCGCTCTTGTCGGCGTAGCTGAATGCGATCGAGCTCCCATGCACGGTTTGTTCACTCGCGGAGCCCAATCCCCAGAAAAAACCAAACGTGGGAAAAGTTTCGCTCTCTGGATAGAAGTAGAAATTGCCGAACGTGCCTTCGGAAATTCCGTTACCGATGGTGATGATTTCCGCGGGGCTGACCGGATCGCCTACCCTCCAGAAAATTTGAGGCCCTTCGAAGCCCCCGTTATAGGGGGTGCCGGTGGCCTCGCCGGAGAAGTAAAACTCTTCGGCCTCCGTATCGATATTAAGCACCAGCTGAGCGCGGGCAATGGAGGTCAACACCGTGATCGAGCACACGACGAGCAAACAACGAAAGAGAGGGAAGTTCATAATGAGGCCGGGAGGTTGCACAGGCGCCAAGGCGTGCGGCTTGGAAGAAGCAACGCCAAAATTCCGACCTCGTCCCGCGAGGCCAGTATGCATTGATCAAAGGTAGGAGCTTTTGACTAACGGTCCGGATGACGCAAACAATCTGCACCTACGGTGCGGGATCACGCGCCGCTTCGTCGTCGTGCCAGTCGTCCTGTGCCCTAGCGCCGCGGCACGCGGTTGCGTATCTCGGCCCACTGGCGACGGCTGGCGGGGATGGTGTCACTCAGACCGGTCAGACGGAGTTGAGCCCCAAAAAAGAGCCCCAAAAAAGGGTCGAAACTTAATGTTTGCGGTCAATCACGGATGGTATTCCAGCATCATCAGTTTGGCAGTCTGTCACCGCTTCTTTGCATAGCAATTCATGAACCCCGCGATTCCCGATCTTCAAATTTCGGTAGGCTTTTCTCGTAGTGACGTCCCCTCGGGGATTCGACCGAAAGGATCGTTAAATCCCACCCCTACGGGGACTATTTCGTCATAATTCTTAAGTCTTTCAATTTTGGTGGGCCCTGCGGGATTCGAACCCGCAACCAAGGGATTATGCTTACCACTTCGGTTTTCACCGCTTCCGCCGAGGCAGAATTTGTGGTCTGGACTATGCCTTCACCGTTGTTCGGCCTTCCGAACGCTAGGTGGGTGATTATAGTCTCTACACCTCTCCAAGTTACCTCGGATTTGGCTCGGCGTTGGGTCGTAGATGACCATTTCTATGAAATAATCGCCTACAGGCCGTTCACCGAATTTACACCTTACAAACGGAAGATTTCTCCGCCGCCGACCCATTTAATTAAGTCCCCTGCTCTAACCATTGAGCTAAAGGCCCGTGCCAAAATTGAAAAGAACGGGTCAAGACGTAGGGCGTTCTTAACTGGCTGCAAGTTAGATTCGCAAATTGAGGTTCCCCCTTCGACCCGGAATCTCGGGTGCTGAAATGCGATTTCTTGGCTAAAAAAGAAACGCCGAGACAATGCCTCGGCGTTCTTGAGAGTTGGATAGGTTTTGTCTCTTGCTTCGGCTTAATCCAGCGGGAGGACGAATATCGCGGCGCTCAGGGCGGGGGCGCTTAATCCATTGGACGCCAGGGAGATTTTTGATTCGAGGATCTCGACCTGACGCGTCTGGGCTGGAGCGTTGTGGGCGAATTCGTCGGGACCCGTAAAGTGCCAACGACTGCCTTGGCCCTTCAGTTTCAAGCCAGTTAGATCCAGGTTCAGGTTGGCTTCGGAATCGGTCGGGTTAACGACCGCGATCGTCAGAGCTTTTCCGTCTTCGGTGAGTGCGGCTGAGATGTCGAGGGGGCCTTCATTGTAGTTAACCGCCAGTGGTTGCGAACCGAAGTGGCGTCGATACATCGTCAAAGCGAGGCCGGTCGTCTCCATTTCCGCAGCGATGCGTGTGGTTTTAATCGCTCCGATCACATTCACGGTCTGCGCATACAACGCCATATCGATGATGTCGGTGTGGCGGAAGAATTCATGGAGGCCCGCCGCGACGCCCAGACCATCCGCCAGGTCGTAGATGCAGCCAAGCTCGCCATACTTGTAGTCACGGTGCCAGTAGTTCCATTCGGTCATGGCGATGTGTATTTTTCTCCCGTCGAGCTCTTTCAGACGGGGTTGGAGTGCACGGTGGCCCTCGGCTTTGTTGCGGATGTTTTGGCGCATGTTTTCAATATGCGTTTGAATATCCAAGCGTCCCCCATCGGACCAAGGTGTTCTACCGGTGTAGAAGTGCTCGGAAATGTAGTCCATATATTCATTGCTCTCAATGAGCATACCTTCGGTCCAAGTGACCCCACGGCGGGCCATCACTGGGTCGGTTTCACGATTGATGCGTTCGAGATCGCCGGAAGCGATGAGGATCAAGTCGGAGTCCACCCCGAGCATCGCTTCAGCGACACGGTTGTGCTTGAGCGTGTAGTGGTGCAGCTGCATGTGGCCGAGCTGCCAATTTCCCCACATCTCGTTGCCTACGCACCAATACTTCACGTGGTAAGGCTCTTCATTGCCGTGCTTCGCTCTCCAGCCGCCACCGATCGTAGACGTGTCGCCGTTTGCGTATTCGACCCACTGGGCGGCGGAATAGGCGTCGCCAAATCCCGTGTTTGCCGCGATCATCGGCTCGGTTCCGAGCAAGCGACAAAATGCCATGAATTCGTCGGTTCCAAAGTCATTGTGCTCGACTCCGGTCCAAGCGGGATTGCTGCGCGGAGGGCGGCGATCCCGGTCGCCGATACCGTCACGCCAGTCGTATCCGCTGACGAAGTTGCCACCCGGCCAGCGATAGATCGGAGAATCGAGTTCCTTCAAGAGCTCGATCGTGTCACGGCGCATTCCGTCGATATTATCGCCGGGCATGAGAGAAATGGTGCCCAACATCGCGGTGCCGTTGACCACGCGAACTTGCAGGGTGGCACCCTGGGAAGTGGTTTGGGCAGGCTTGAACTCGAATGACTTCTTCGCGTAGTCGTCGCCGGAGAAGCTCAGGGTTTGCGAGCTCGAGTCCTGTTCGCCGTCTCCCCAGCTGAGGGTGACTTCGACCTCAGCGGAGCCGCCCACTGGCTTTATCCAAAGGTAACCGGGGTAAGACAGTCCCTCTTTCAGGCCAAGGTCGTGCTGACGGATGCCGCTGCCCGCCTTGATCTCAGGGGTGTGTTTTCCCACGAAGCGGTCTTTGGTGACCATCCTTACGCCAGAGATCTCGCCGACGATCTCCCAGGGTGAGGCAGATACGACCGGAAATTCCGTTGCGTCGATCACTCCGGGGAAATCCGGGTCGGCGAGGGTCTGATCGCCGTAGGGATTGTAATCCTCGGTGATAGGATGGAAAAATTTTCGGTCTTCCAGCATTTCGGCCCAGATGCCGCCGTAGATACAGCGGCCCATGTGTTCAATGAACTGGCCGTATATCATCGGGTTGATAGCCTCTGCCCGATTTTGGGAATCGATGTGCAGGTCCATATCAATTTTGGGTTGCGCCGTAAGGGCCAGTGGCAGCGTCGCTAGTATCAATAATTGTTTTTTCAATTTAGGATGGGTTGTGAGGTTTCATGGTTTAGTCTCACTTGATCGGGATCGCGGGAAACCCGTTTCAGTCTATTTCGTCGAGCCAAATGGTAGGGGAAACTTAGCCGTGAGCTAGGGTTCCATGATGGCCGGCAACCCTACTGCTGGAACAGACTTTTGGCAAGTTCACGTAGATTGCGCCGTTCAATCAACCCAACGTGACCGGTTCCTTCCGATGGGTAATCGGCATGATCGATCCCGAGGCGTTCGAGGTTGGCGTGAAAGGCGGGTAAACCGTCCATCATGCGGCCTGCCCTCGCGAGTGCCTTGGACGAAAAACTATTAGGTCAATCCTACTGGAGAACGCTTCTGAGTCGGCCAGAATCGCGCCCTAGCAGGCTGCTTAAGAAGCAGGGCATTTTCCGAGGTGGGTGGGTGAAATGAAAAAGCGGAGCCCAGAATCGTGGGTTTACTGCGATTTTTGCGCGCCGCGGGGGCGCGCGGCCCGCTTGGTTTCGGCCCGTAGTGCGGTGGGCGGGCCCACCGCGGGCCATGGGGCGTTAAGCCCCCGCGGTTTTGGGTGGCGCTGCGGTTCTGAGTTTGGCCATGCGCACCAGATTACACGCGGCCACCAGGTATTTTCCCTGGGCATGGGTGCGTTCGGCCCCGCAGTAGCGACTCTTGCGGACGCAGCCGGTCGTCTTCGCCCACCCAAATAAGATAATTGTTGAGTGAGAATCTAACTAGCAAACACGGCCTGACCCCGTTCGGCGCCTGCCTCCCCAATTCGGCTTACTCGAACCGGAGTTCGTCGACCGCGAGGTATTCTCCGGTTCGCGGTCCGCTGAAACGGACATACGCGATACCCACGGCAGCCACCGCCAACTCAAACTGCGGCATCCGCTGCGCCGGGTCGGTGCGTTGCGGCACCCGGGGCACAAACGCGGTGTCCAGCAGCGTGCCGTCAGCCGCAAATGCCTCCAGTCGTGCCGCACTACCCGTATGGCCCCAGCACGTCGCCGTCACTTTTGCGACCGGTGCCGGAAAACGCACTTCCAGCGGAATCGGTTCCTCCGCCATCGCCGCGAGGATGCCTTGGTTCTCGGTGCCGATATAGGGGAAAAACGTCAGGCTGCCTTCCGCCTTCGATTCGGTTGGTTTCCACGCCAGTCCGCACGTCACGCCTTTTTCCTCCCAAGTCGGCATCCACTCACCGAGCGCCCCGCTCTCGAAATCCAATACCGTTTCCGCGGCCCCAACCACGTTCATCGCAGCCAGTAACAATCCCGTGAACATCAGGTGCTTCATTGCCAAGGGTCTGTTTTCGAAATGCTTCATGTGAACAGCAAGTTTCTACCAGGATGCGTCAGGCCACCTCCAGGCCGCGCATCGTGCCCGTCGAGGAAGCGAACTTGTCGTCCTCAATCCCCATGCGCTGCAGCATCGATACGAACAGGTTGGGCAGCGGATAGTCCGAGTCGCCCTTGAAGGCGAGATGCTGGCCGTGACGGAAGCCGCCGCCCGCGAACAGCGTGGGCATGTTGGTCGTCGAGTGCGCGTTGGCGTCACCGAGGTTGGAGCCGTAGAGCACCATCGTGCGGTCAAGCAGTGACTCCTCTTCCTCCCGCACCGCCTTGAGATCGGTCAGCAGGTTGTTGAGCAACCGCATCTGCCACTGGTCGAGGACCTGGAGCTGATTCAGTTTGTCCTCGGATTTCCCGTGATGAGAAAGGTTGTGATAGTCCTCCGTGATGTTGGCGCCGCGCACCGCGACCACCGGCGTGCCCACACTGTTGAGCATGAGCGTGATCGCCCGTGTGGAGTCGTTCTCGAACGCCAGCCGGGCCAAGTCATACATGTTGCGCACCTTGGCCATGTAGAGAGCGGGGCTCGCCGGATCCACCGGGGCCGGCGCGTCGACCTGAGGCTTGGGCATGCGCTCCCAAGTCTTGGACGCCTGCAGGCGGTTCTCCAAATGGCGGACGCTGGTGAAATACTGGTCCAGCCGGCTGCGATCGCGCGATCCAACGCTGCGCGACAGGTCTTTGGCCTGGCCGCCAATCGTATCGAGAATACTGCGCCCCGTGTCCAGCCGGTGCACCTGCCGCTCCACCTGCTCGGGCGTGCCCTGCAGGAACAATTGGTTGAAGACCGACGCCGCGCTCTCTTCCGGCGGAATGGCCACGCCACTCCCGGTCCATGACAGGCTGCGCGAGGCGGTGTTGACCGCCAGCGTCAGCGACGGGAAACGCGTCATCGGCCCGATGCTCTCCGCAATGTGCTGGTCGAGCGAGATCGTGTTCCGGAACGAACTGCTCGCGGGATGCGGGGCCGCAGAAAGAAAGCTGATGTCCGAGGGGTGACCGCCGTCAACGTTGGGATGCGACACGCCACTGAACACCGTGAAGTCCTCGCGGTGTGCCTGCAGGAGCTCGAGATACGGTGATGCCACGTAATCGCGCCCCTCGCCCTGCGGAAAGAACTGGTCCGGCAGCAGCCCGAGGTTGTTGCAGATGCCCAGCATTCGACGCGGCGTTGAACCGGGCGTGAGCGCCGAGGGCGTGGCGGCGCGCGCGATGCCGGGTAGCATCGACTCGAGAAAAGGCAGTGACATCGCCACGCCCACGCCCTGCAGGAAGCGGCGGCGGGACAGCGGTGTGCGGGTCGTGACGTAAGGAGCGCGGGAAAAGGAAGGGGCTGGCAGTTTCATGCGGAGACGGGGTGGGGTGAGGTCGCGGCGAGTGCGCTCATTTGTGTTGGAAGAGATCGCTCTGCACGATCTCGTGCACGAGCGTGCGCACGCCGTAGTCGTCGGCACGGGCGCGTTGCAGGATGGTTTCGATCGCTTCGCGATCGGTGAAACGCACCGGTGCGCCGGTGCCGTAGATGGTGAGCTGCCGGACGAGGTTGCGCGCGAGCTTCTCCTCATCGGCCAGCAACAGCGTCTTGAAGTCGCGGATGCCGGCAAACGACTGGCCGTCGCGCAGTTCGCCCGTGCTGTCGACCGGCAGTCCGTGATGGAACGCGAACACCTGTCCGTCCATTCCGATCCCGCCCACCGGCTCGGACCCCTCGTCGATCGCGCGATAGCGGTCACGCCAGCCGCCCATGACGTCAAAGCTCTCCAGCGCAAAGCCCGGCGGATCCATGATCGAGTGACACGAGGCACAACTCGCGTCGGAGCGGTGCGCCTCGAGTTGCTCGCGGATGGTCGTGGTCCCGCGGATGTCCGGCTCGACCGCAGGAACTGGCGGTGGCGGCGGCACCTGATAGCCGAGGATGCGCTCGGTGATCCAGTTGCCTCGGATGACCGGCGAGGTGGTCGTGCCATTGGCGGTTACTTTGAGCACGCTTGCCTGGGTCAGCACGCCGCCTCGCACACTGTCGGCGGGCAGGTGCACCTTGCGAAATCGAGCCCCCTCCACGCCGGCCACGTCATAGTGTTCCGCCAGTCGCTCGTTGAGGAAGGCGAAGTCGGAGTCGACGACGTTGCGTGTCGGCAAGTTCGCCCGGACGAGCTCCTGCACGAAGAGCTGGGTCTCAATCACGGCGGCCTGCTTCAACGGGTCGTCGAGCTCGTAATCGTTGTAAAGTGTGGAGGACGGCGAGGTGTCGTCGAACTTGCGCAGATCCAGCCAGTAGTCAGTGAACGCGTCGACGAAGCGCCGCATCTTGGCGTCGTCGATCAGGCGGTCCGTCTGAGCGCGCAGCACCGCGGGGTCGCGCAGCCGGCCGGCCGCGGCCAAGTCGCGCAGTTCCGAATCGGGTTCGGAATTCCACAGGAACAGCGCCAGGCGCGTCGCCAGCGCCCAGTCGTCGAGTTCTCCCGGCGTCTCTTCGATAAACAGAAAACCGGGCGAAGCCAGCACCGCCGTGTAGGCGGTAATCATCGCGCCGGTGAACCCGCGGCCCTCGGCATATTGTTGCTGATACAGGCCGAAGAAGCGTTCGACGTCAGCGTCGAGGACCGGGCGTCGGTAGGCGCGGTCCAGAAACCGCCGCAGCAGGCGGCGGGCGTCACCGGTCGGGTCGGCCGTCTCGACCACGGTGGCCACGTCAATGGGCTGGGGGCGCCGGCGGAAGTCCAGCTCCGGATCGCCTTCCCCGTTGGGCGGCACCCATTCGATGAGCGCGCCTTCCTCGCCGTCGTCCAGCCGCCGCAGGGGCAGGTCATCGAACATAAGCGCGTAGCCAGAGCGGTCCACCTGATCGGCGGCAACGTCATCCAACGGACCCTCGACCTCCATCCACTGCACCGCGTAGCCCGGCAGACCATCCGGCTGGGCGAGCGGGTTGACGTATTGTTCGTTAGTGCCGTTTACGCGGGTGCGGAACAGGCGGGAACCATCGGTCTGAATGACCTCGTTGGGCTGAAGCACCACCTCGAGTTCGCTGACCGTGGGCTCGGGTGTGAAATCGAAGGAGCCGAGTAGTCGGCCCTGCCCGCCGCTCTGGGCATAGACGCCAATCGGCTCGTTGCGGCGGCCTGGCCAGCCCTCGTCGAGGTTGGGCCGGTGCCAGAGCGGCAGCCAGTAGACGCCAGCCTTCTCGTCGCCCGTGCCATTGAAGAACCACCGGCTGACCCCACCGCCGCTGAGCCAGACGGTGTAGCCCTTGAAACGCAGCCGATAGCGGCCGCCGACCGGCGCGCGAAACTGCCCCCAACTGTAGCCGCCCGCGTCGCTGAACGAACTGGAAACCTTGCCCACCGCTTCGCGTTCGCGTGTCTCAGGGGATGTCACCGGCTCGCGGCCGGCTCGCACCTCGGGCTGCGCCTTCCCATCGAGCACGGGAAAGGCGTGCCGGTCGGTCAGGGTGCTGCCCTGCCGGGGCCAGAAATTGCGCGTCAGACTCGGTTCGTCGCGGGCGTAAAAGCGCTGGGTATCCGTTTCGATATTTGCCAGCTCCTCGCTCATGGCCTGGCGCAACGCGTAGTCAGCCGAGCTCATGTAGCGGGACATCTGCACGTGGGAGATGTCGAGCGCCTCGCCGACCTTGTTGTAACGATGGGCCTCGCCGTCGAGGGGCAACCGGTTGCGAATCTGCAACCACGGCGCGCCAAGCAGGTCGCGCAACGCATTCTCGTATTCGTATCGGTTGAGTCGGCGCTGCACGGCGCGGCCCTCGGCCGAAATGAGCGCGGTTTCGTCTGCCTTCAGCACCGACGCCAGATTGGCGGAAAAGGTCGCCACCTCGTCGTCGGACGGACCGCGACGCCGGCGCGGCGGCATCTCGTAGGACTTCACGCGATCGAAGACCCTCACCCACTTGTTGAAGTTGTCCACGTCGAGCGGGTCGTAGGAGAAATTCTCCAGATCAAAGTTGCCCTTGAGCTCAACGTCATTGTGGCAGCGGTAGCAATAGTCGTCAAAAAACTCGCGCGTCTCCCCGGGAAGCTCTCCGACTAGCGCGGGCGATTGAGCCCGAGCGATCGGGCCCGCGACGACCAGTGAAATCGCCGCCCAGGCCAGCCACCCGCGCAGGCGGCAAGGATCGAATGCCGAAGCCAAAACCGCCGGGGAAAAGCGAATACACAAACGGGGCATTGCGCCACCATGCGCGCGGCGCCCCGTAAGTCTAGCACCACCCGCTCGAGGCACGCTTTCCGTTTACTCCTCCGTCGCCGCCGATTCCGCCGGGTTGCCCGCGGCCGTCGAACATGGCGTCCTCCCCCCACCGCTCGCCTGAAATAGTTTTCGGTCACAAACCCCTAACAAGGAGGCATGCGACGACGCCTCAACGCAGTGAAACGGACAATAATAAGCCTAGCGCCCCCGGCCTAACCCAAACCCCAAAGCCTGACCCCTGCTTTCGCGCGGATCCTAACTCAGTCACCGGATGGCCGCGTAAAGCGTGGCACTATCGACGGCAGTTGAGATCTCGCCACAGCTTGGAAATTTCTATGCGGCACCTTTGAGCTTCCTGCCAGGCGGGTGGCATCGTGCTGAGGTTGTAGCCATGAATTCCTACCGGGCCGATCTCTGGACAAACCCACAACTCATTGCCGGGGCGCGGCCCGGCTAACCAGAGCTGGAACAGGGCCCTGGCAAACTTCAGCCACTCTCGAAACTCCGAAGTGAGCTGCCCTCTCACGTTGGTGACGGGAACTTGGGCGTGTTGTCCATTGAAGGGCCGCAGATGCAGAATTCGGGCGTTTTGAATAAGTTCGGGTCGACGAAGAAGGACCTCCTCAAAGAGGAATGGCTTCAGGTGTTTGACCACGGCGAAGTGGGAATGGTCCCAAGTGATCGGCATCAGTTTACCGGTTTTCTGATGGTAGGCATCGGCGATCGCGTAGGTTTTTTCAGGGGTCTCAGTCGCGGTGTCCCGGTGCACCTCGACGGATGCATAGGCCCCGTGGCGTTCAGCGTGAGCCATTAGCGCCAGCGTCAGCTGGGTTCCCTCGGAGATGGGGGTGAAATCGTCTCCGAGTTGAACATTGGTCAGCTCGGCTCCAGCCGCGATCTGGGCCTCAAGCAGGGGCGCGAGATCACGCTTATCGCTGGACGAGAAAAATCCCATGTAGCGCAGATTTCGCCGCTGGATTTGTTGGTGGAGCTGCGCGGAGGCGGGGGCCGTGACCGCGTCGAATCCAGCCTCTTCGATTTTCCGCAGCTTGTAAGCGAGAGACCACTCCCTGCGAGGAGTGGGATGTCCTGCGAGCGTCCAAAGATTAGCGGTGTAGACCAAAGAGGGACGCGAAGAGGGCTGGGACATGTTGTCGAAGTTGGAGGATTAACGCTGAATTTTCTTCGGAATACGCACGCCGAGCACCCCTCGTGTCGAACCGACTACACTGGCGGCGATCGTGTTGGCGATTTGTAGGGCAGTAGTCATCCGCTTGCCGCGGTCGAGAGCGGTTAAAAGTGCACCG
>CAXBOL010000020.1:0-16689 GCA_963977295.1 uncultured Opitutaceae bacterium | reverse complement strand
GTTCAGGCACGGCGGATGCCGACGGGACTGTGATTGCATTGGTGTCGAGCGTCACGGCGCCGTTCAGCGCAAACAGTCGACCGTTCACCGATGTGCCGGTGCCGGCAGTGATCGACGTCCCCGCGATGAAGTTACCCACCACTTCGGAGGAGACCAGGAAAGTAGCCGCTGAGCCAATCTGCCAATAAACATTCTCAGCGCGTGCGCCGTTGATCAGGAGAATTTGACTCCCTGCGGCAGTCAGAAGCGTGCTCCCGGTTTGAAAATCGAAACGGGCAGTGGAATCGCCTAATCCATCCAGGGTCAACACGCCGGTAAGCCCGGCTTCGGCGGCGAATGAATAGACGCCCGTGGTGAGGGTGCGCGACCCGAGATCGAGTCCGGTCATGACTTGGGTAGGCGTTTCTCCCATAATCACGTTGAATGCGGTGCCCGCATCGGCCAACGCTTGAGCGGCGGTGGCGTTGGCGAGATAGACCGTCCCATTGGTGACGATGCCGGGCGGGAATCCGGAATAGGTGCTGCCGGGGCTCACGCCGAGGTCGCCGGTGATATTGGTGGCTCCGGTGTTGGTGACGGTGGTCGAGGCCAACACCCCAAAGGTGTTGGCCGAGCCCAAGGTAACAACGACCTGCGCGCTGGCGGGACAGATTAGACCGGTGAGAGCGAGGAGGGCGACGGGAAGAAGGGAAGTGGTTTTCATTGGTAGGACGATGACAGGTGGCGAGGCAACCGCGGGAATCGCGGATAGGGCTCAACCTCAGTCTAGCGGAGGAGCCATGCCTGCTCCATGGGGTGAAACCCTACCTTTTGGTGGTTCCGCCGATCATCTGGCGGTTTCCGGTCGGGACCCGCGGTGCAGTGGTCCGCGTGGGGCGGGCTTCGCAAGCAAAGCCCCTACTATGACAAGAAATCGGGACGGATGCGAGGTAGGGGCGTCGCTGGCCGACGCCCGCGGTGGAGTGGTGGATGGGAGCGAGTGGGCGTTGGAGAACGGGGACAGAGAACGGAGGACAGAGGGCGCGCGACGCGAGCGGCGGATCGCTGTCCGCGTGGGGCGGGCTTCGCCAGCAAAGCCCCTACAAAAAAATCCTCCGTTCCTTTCGTGTCCGATGAAGAAACTTGAACGTAAACTTCTGTCAGCCGGTGGGGATTAACCGCGAAGGACACGAAGTCACACGAAAGAGTTGGTGAAATGGTGGAGCCGGGCTGGCACCCGATGAACGCGGTGGAATTGCAACCTGGGAACGCCGAGCTCCAGCTCGGCCCCGTCCCCAATCGCATTTTACAGGAGCGAACAG
The DNA here is from genome assembly GCA_963977295.1 of uncultured Opitutaceae bacterium. Taxonomy (GTDB): domain Bacteria; phylum Verrucomicrobiota; class Verrucomicrobiia; order Opitutales; family Opitutaceae; genus Actomonas. Next base: position 15,388 of record CAXBOL010000020.1, on the reverse strand, counting down.
AGACAAAAGAGTCGGACTAGATAATGTGGGAGGGGTTTTATACCCCGACACTTTAGGTGGCGACGGAGCCTGACGCACCCGTTGTCGGGGTATAAAACCCCTCCCACCTGCTGAGAAACAGCCATTGTGCCGACCCTATTTTTCCCGGTTGGGTTCAAAATGTTCCTGTCGGTAAGCTCTCAAAGAACTTGGAAAACCAATGGCCACAAAAAAGCACAAAGAAGCACAAAAACTGCCGAAAATCTTGGTGCCTTTTCGTGCCTTTTTGTGGCCATCTCAGACATTCCTCCTGCTCCGTTTTATCCCCGATCTATGCCGGGAAACCGAGCCTGACGCTTCGGTAAAATCTGATTGCTTCGGGCTGATGTTATAACCTCCGACCACACCGGTCGGATTCGATGCTTTCCGCGGCGTGGGGATCAAAGCCCATGTTCGGTGAGAAGTCGACGATGTGACTCTAACCAACGCTCTGGTTGGCTTGAGTGGCTTTGCGGGTGGCGATGAGGATTCCCAGTCCCCGCGTGGCGAAGCGCAGCACGCGTCCCCAGTGAAAGAGTCGCCCCCCGGATCGGCTTGGACTTGCGGACCGGCGGCGTTTGAAGAATCCGAAGACGATGAACGCCAGCGGCGCAAACGGTGCGACGCGGCGGAGCGAGGCGCGGGCGCGATCGAACCACCGCAAGGGTTGCAGGATCGGGTCGACCGCGGCCGCGAACCCGAGTCGCTGGTGCCTGATGCTGCGTCGCAGGACTGCCTTGTGGGCGGCCAGCTGATTCAGTTCTCGTTTGGGATGCATGCGCGGTCCGTGCCGAGTTCTTCCAAAGACGCAGCGAAAGGCGGAGGTTGGTGGGCAAGGTAACGCCGGAAGGCCAACGCGATGGCAACAAAGGCCAGGATGTAGAAGACGGTTAATCCGCCGAGCACGGCCAGACGGGCTGAATCCCAGAACCAAAACACCAGCGTGAGGCTGGCGAAAATGGTCGCCAGCATACCGGTGCAAAGCGCCGCGCTGATCCAGATAATGCTCTGAACCAGGCGGTATTTTTCCTCCTGCAACTCCGTCGAGATCAGCTCGAGGCGACCCTGCAGCACCGCAATAAAGGTGTCGCTCAGCGTGGCCAGACGATCCATCAGGCCGGAGGTGCCAGCAGGCGGTGTATCCATATCACGATGACGATCAGGCTGCTGGGCCGCGGCGACCGAGCAGGAGACCGACGATGAGGGAAAGTCCCGCGACAATCGCGAGTGATTGATAAGGCTTATCGTGGATGGCCGTATCGGTGTACTTCGCCCCCGCCACGACCTGTTTCCGGGTGTCGGCGTAGAGTTCGGTGAGACGTTCCTGTGAAGCTTCGAAGCGATCGCGCAGTTTGCTTAAGGCGTCGGGATGGGGGGCCACGTCGGTGTTGCCGATGAGTTTCTCGGCCTCGCTGACGAGCGTGTGGAGATCTTCGAGCAGTTTACTGGGCTTAGCGGTGTCGTTGTTGTGTTTCATGATAATGGTGGAATTGGGCTGAGTTAAAGATGCGTTGGGAAAAATTCCCGGGCAGTTAAAGAGAATGGGATTCGAGAGAGCAGGGGCCGTTAATCCTCAGGAGGACTTCGATCCACGCATGACGCCACCCGCGCCAACGGCGGCGGCTACAATGCCCCCGATGAGCATCCAGATGCTCTTATCGGTGGGAGAGCCGGTGAAAAACCGGGAGATGTCGGAGCCGAGTGAATCGGCGGCAGCGACGCCCGAGATGATGAGGATAATGCCACCAATCAGGAGGACGAGGGAGACGAGTTTATTCATGGAAGGGAAATACGAGTAACGGACCCCCGGCGGAAGCCGGGCACCTTGAAAGCGCGACCCCTGATGAGGTCGCGCCGGGGAGGAACGAAAGCGTGAGGCGCTCAGGTCTTGATGGTCATCTTGTTGTGGACCGATTTCGTGCCGCGCACGTCCTGGGCCAGCTTGGTCACGAGGGATTTCTCGGCGTCGGAACCGGCGACCCCGGTGATCATGACGAGCCCATCATTGGTGGTCACCTTCGTGGCTAGGGCGCTGGTGGACTTGTGGCTGAGCAAGGCGAATTTCACCTGACTGGTGATCGAAGCGTCGTCGATGGACTCGGCGATGGTTTCGCCCAAGGAAGGCTTGTCGTTGATCACGAGTTCGTTCTTCACGGATTTTACCCAATCGATCTCGGCGGCGTAGATGCCGGTCAGTTCCTTTTGGGCCATGTTGTCGACTTTACCGGTCAGGGTGACGACGCCATCCTTGACCATGACGGTGGTGGCGGTGGCACTGACGTTGGCCTTGACCAACAAACGACCGCGCACTTTGAAGGCGATCCAACCGTCGGAGTGTTCCGGATAATCTGACCGGAGAGTGAGTTCGTTTTTTACGCTCATAACGCCGGGAAGGTTGGCCACGGTGTCGGCAGCGAGGTCTTTGGCTTCGGCATCCTCAACCTTGCCGGAGAGGGTGACGACGCCGTCTTTGGATTTAACGGAGATGTCTTCCTTGAGGACGACGCGGTAGTTGTAGGAGGCCTTGGCGGCGTCTTCGATCTTGCGATCGGTGGCGGGCAGGGCGACGAGTGCAAACGGCAGAGTGGCAAGCAGGAGAAGGGCGGGGAGGGTCTTGATATTCATAAGTGAAGAGTAGGACTTTACGGGAATTTCGCCCCGGCTCATATGGGGCACTTACCTACCGGTATCCGTTCCAATCGCTCAAATGAATGAGACTTTTCACAGAAGATAACTAAGGTAACTAAGTCATTAAACAATAATATCATATGTATTTATTGGTTCCCTTTCTTTCCTCTCAAATAACTTGAAAATCCAATTGCCACGAAAAAGCACCAAGAAGCACAAAAGCTGCCGACAATCATAGTGCCTTTTCGTGCCTCTTGGTGGCCATCTCAGACAATCCTCCCGCTCAGTTCTTTACCCGATATATCCCGGTAAACCGGGCCTGAGGCTTCTGTAAAATCCGAATACCAAGAGCTCTTGGTATCAGTCATGGGTGACCTTGGCTCCGGATATCCGGGCCGCAAAAAGGCCCCGGGGATTTCCCCGGGGCCTGCGCAAAGATCTTTACCGTGATGACGGGTTATTCGAAGTCGTAGACCTCGACGAGGGCGACGCCGGTGGTGGCCCCGAAGCCACTGACTACCACGGTGTAGGCACCGGGCGGCAGACTGACGATCAAGGCGGCATCCTTACTGGCGGCAGGCAGGGCGAAGGCGCCGACGTGAGCGAAGGCGGCGGCGAGGGTGGCGGAGGAGGAGTTGCCCGTTTCCCAGTTGTCGTTGCCCGCAATCCAGGTCGAGCCGGAATACACGGAGATTTGCGGATCAACCAATACTCCGCCGACGCCGAAGCCGGACAACGCGGGGCCGATGCCGCGAATGATCACCGTGGCTGGGGCATTGCCAGCGATGGCAAATCCAGCGACCAGCACGCCGTCGCCCGTGGCGACATTCATGCGGGCGGAGACGTTGACCAACCGGGCGTTCTGTAGGGTGTCGGTATCGTAGATTTCGGTTAGCGCGACGCCGGTGGAGCTGCTCGATCGCAAGAGACCGGTGGTGTGCGCCCCGTGGTCGACCGTAAACAGCAGGGCGGAGTCCTTGCTGTTGGCGACGAGCGGGAATGCGCCCACTTTAAGCCCGGCGGCGGAGATGGCCGGACCCTGGGCCTGGCCCGCGCTGTTGATTTCCCAATTGTCGTTGGAGGCGACGGCATTGTTCGATTCGAACAACGTGAGCATCGGATCGACCAGCGCGTTGCTGACCCCAAGAGCGGTGAGGCCCGGACCGATGCCGCGGAGGAGCAGGCTTTTGGCGTCGCCGGAGACCACGAAACCCATGATGAGAGTTTGGTCGGCGGGGCCTGAAACGGCGCGGGCCGAGAAGTTGACGATTCGATGCCGAGAGGTTCCGACGGTGTGGGAGATAGTCGTGCTGGTGGTGCCGTTGGCGTTGGTCGCAGTGATTATCACGGCCGTGGTGCCAGCCGTGGTGGGGGTGCCGGATAGCACGCCGGTGGTGGGATTGAGCACCACCCCCGGAGGCAACGGACTGGCGGTAAAGCTCGTGGGAGAACCGGTGGTCGCAATCGGATAGGTGAACGGCAGACCGATGGTGGCTCCGGAAGGAGGCGTGGCATTAGTGATCACCGGGGAACCCGAGGGAGGCGCGGCGGCCACGGTGATGGAGAGCGTGGTGCTGCCGCTGGTGCCATTTGCATTGGTTGCGGTGAGCACCACGACGGTCGTGCCCGCGGTGGTGGGCGTGCCGGATAGCACGCCAGTCGCGGTATTGAACGTGACGCCTGCCGGGAGCGGTGTAGCGGTGAAGCTTGTGGGGGAGCCGGTGGCTGAGATCGTGTAACTGAAAGCCACCCCGGCGGTCACTCCGGAGGGAGGCGTGGTGGTGCCGATCACTGGAGCGGTGCCCGCGTCCACGGTCAACGACACGGCGTCGCTCACAATCGAGCCTGAGTTATTGGTGACCACGACGTCGTAGCTGCCGGAGGAGGCCGCTTGCACATTGGAGAGGGAGAGGGTCGTGGTGTTAGCGGAGGCATTGCCCGTGATGTTGGTCCCGTTCTTGCGCCATTGGTAGGTGACGGCGGTCGAGCCGCTGGCGGCGACGGAGAAGGTCGCGGTGCTGCCGGCGGATTTATTTTGAGCGTTGGGCTGCGTCGTGATGGCCAAGACGGCGGTGCCCGTGGCGGTGAAGCTTTGGCGCAACATGTTGGATTCAAACGCGGGGGCGACCGTTTGTCCGGCCTGCGTGGCTTGCAGCGTGATGCGACCGGGGGCGGTGGGCGTGACGGTGAACACACCCGCTACTGGAGCGCTGATGGACGCGGCGCCCGTTGATCCACTCACGACGGTGAGTGTGATGGCCAACGTCGAGCTGGCCGTGGGTTTGACGGTGAACGACCCGGCACTGATCGCCCGGTCTGCCAACGCGGCAAAACTCACTGATTGCCAAGTGGGATTGACCGAGCCCGCGGTGTAAAACTTGGTCGGACCGAACCCGACATCGCCCGGAACGAAATTGAGGGTCGAGTAAACGCTGCCGAGGTTGGCTACGTCAGCAAGACGACCGGTTACCGGATGGAGCGTGCCGAAAATCGTGAATCCCGTCGCCGGATCGAGACGAAGGTAATACATCTTGTCCGTGCCGTAGCCGACATCGGCGCCCGTAAAAGCCAATGCGTTGAAGCCTGAATTCCCGAGGTTAAACTGGTCGGCGGAGATGCCCGCCAGACCTGGACTCATGGTGCCGAAAATCGTGTGTCCGGTAACGGGATCCGAGCGCAGATAGTAGAATTGATTCAGGCCGTAGCCGATGTTGGCGGCGGCGAAGGTGAGCCCAAAATAGCCCTTATCGCCTAGGGTCGCGGGGCCGCCGGGACCGGACATCGGTTTCAGGTCGGTGACGGCGGAGGCGACGCCGGAACTCGGTTTGATCGTGGTGAAATAGTCGCCGGAATCCTTGTGGTGAATAAAGTATAGATTGACCGGACCATATCCGACGTCGGGGTCGGCTGAGGTGAGGGCCGAATAGGAATTTGGCGTCAGCTTGCTCCCGATATCGGCATGCGCGGTGGCGGCACCCGAGGCCGCGATGTAGCGGCTAAACGCGGCGACATCCCCGCCGGATGGAATGGCAGTCGCTTTGATCGAGTAGAATTGGTTGGCACCGCCGCCGAGGGACAAATCCTGGGACATGTGGTGGAAGCCGGCCAGATTGCCGCCGATTGACCAACGGGGAACGAGAGTGACCTCACCGGTGGCTGGAGTGATGGCAAAGGATGCCATATTATCGGCCCGGGCTTCGCTGCCCCAAAGTCCGACGAAGGCCGTGAGGGCCACGGCTGAGATGGTATTGAATTTCATAAGATTATTTGGCGGAAACGTTGATTTGAGGGGCCACGCAGTCGGAGGCCTGATCATAGAGATTGCTCTTAGCATAGCGGTTAGTCGCCCGCCTCGGTATGGGGTGTTGAACGTAGGCGCTTGGGGGGCGGAAGCCTGCGTCGCGCTCGGCTCGAACCAGCGGGCGCCTCGAAGTTTTCGAACGCAAAAAGCCCCGGCTTGCGCCGGGGCCTTGTTTGCTTGGTGAGAGGAGGGTGAATTACTGCGTGTCGTAGATCTCGATCAGCGCAACCCCGGTCGTCTCGCCGACTCCGGAAACAATCACCGTGTAGGCTCCAGGCTGGAGGGTGACGAGCAGCGCGGCGTCCTTGCTGGCGGCGGGCAGGGCGAAGGCACCGACCTGCGTAAATGCGGCGGACAACTGACCGGCGGTGCTGGTGCCGGTTTCCCAGTTGTCGTTACTCGCGATCCAAGTTTGACCGGAATAGACGGTGATCTGGGGATCGTTCAGCACGCCGGCGACCCCGAATGGCGTCAGCGCCGGGCCGACGCCGCGGATGACCACGGTGGAAGGCTTGTTGCCGGCGATGACGAATCCGGCGATCAAGACATTTTCACCGGTCGTGACCTGCATGCGGGCCGAAACGTTGGTGAGGTGAGCGCCGTTCAAAATGTCGGTGTCGTAGATTTCCGTGAGGGCAACTCCCGTCGTGCTATTGGGCCGGAGCAACCCCGTGGTGTGAGCGCCGTGATTGACCGTGACGATCAGCGCCGAGTCCTTGCTGCCGGCGGGAAGCGGGAAGGCTCCGACCTGAAGCGAGGCGGCGATAATGGCCGGCCCCTGGGCCGCGCCACTGCTGCTGATCTCCCAATTGTCGTTCATGGCGACCGACTGATTGGATTCAAACAACGTGAGCATCGGATCGATGAGCACGTTGGTGACGCCATGGGCGGCGAGGCCGGGGCCAATGCCGCGGGCCAGGAGGTTCTTGCCGTCACCTGAGACCACAAAGCCCATGACCAACGTCTGGTCGCCGGGGCCGGAAACGGAGAAGTTGACGATTCGGCTGATAGGTGCCGCATCGACCATGACCTTGAGCTGCACCGTGCCCGTGCCGGTGGCATTGATGGCGTTAAGCGTCACCCAGGTGGTGGCGGCAACGGTCGGAGTGCCTGAGATCACGCCCGTGGAGGTCGCAATGGACAGCCCGGCCGGGAGCGGGGTGGCGGAATAACTCGTCGGCAGGCCGGTGGCCGTGATGGCGAAGTTAAATGGCACGCCGACGGTGGCCGCTATGGTCAGCGGGCTGTTGGTAATGACAGGCGCGACGCCCGCCGCCGAGACCGTGATGGTCAGCGTGGCGGTGCCGGTGCCCGTGGCGTTGACCGCCCCCAGTTGCACGGAGGTGGTGCCAGCCGCACTCGGAGTGCCCGTGATGACACCCGTTGCCGAGGCGAGGCTCAATCCCGCAGGAAGCGAGGAAGCCGTATAGCTGGTGGGCAGGCCGGAAGCGATGATGGCAAAGCTGAAGGGCGTGCCGACGGTGCCGGTTTCATTCAGCGAACTGTTGGTGATGGTCGGAGTGACAGTGGCGGCGGCGACCGTGATGATCAGGGTCGCATTGCCGGTGCCGGTGACGTTGGTCGCACCAAGAACTACGCTTGTCGTGCCTGCCGTGGTCGGCGTGCCGGAGATTACACCCGTGGTGGCGTTGCGCACCAAGCCGGCCGGAAGCGGACTTGCGGCGTAGCCGGTGGGCGAGCCCGTGGCGGTAATGGTGTAGCCAAACGGGGTGCCGACAGTGCCGGTGGCCGTCAATGGACTGTTGGTGATGACCGGAGCGATGCCAGCGGCGGCGATCGTGATCGACAACGTGGCGTTACCGGTGCCGGTAGTGTTGGTCGCTCCCAGTGTCACCGACGTGGTGCCGGGAGTAGTTGGCGTGCCGGAGATCACTCCAGTCATGGCGTTACGAACCAGACCGGCCGGCAGCGGACTCGCGGCATAGCTGGTGGGTAACCCCGTGGCATTAATAGTGAAGCTAAACGGAGTGCCGACGGTGCCGGCCGCAGTCAGCGGACTATTGGTGATGATCGGCGCGACGCCTGCGGCGGCGACCGTGATGACCAAGGTAGCGCTGCCGGTGCCAGTGGAGTTGGTGGCGCCCAGTAGCACGTTGGTCGTGCCTGCCGTGGTTGGCGTTCCGGTGATGACGCCGGTCGCAGAGACAATACTCAGACCAGGTGGCAGCGACGGAGCCGTGTAGCTGGTGGGCAAGCCCGAGGCCGTGATGGCGAAGCTGAATGCGGTGCCGACGGTGCCGGCCGCAGTCAGCGGGCTATTGGTGATGATCGGGGCGACGCCGGCAGCGGCGATCGTGATGGTCAGCGTGGCATTGTCGGTGCCCGTTGCGTTGGTCGCACCGAGTAGCACCGAGGTGGTGCCGGCCGTGGTAGGCGTGCCGGAGATCACGCCCGTAGTGGTGTTGTGCACCAAACCGGCCGGAAGCGGACTCGCGGCGTAGCTGGTGGGCAGCCCCGTGGCGGTGGTCGTGAAGCTGAACGCGGTGCCGACGGTGCCGGCTGCAGTCAGCGGACTGTTGGTAACGATTGGCGCGACGCCAGCGGCGGCGACCGTGATGACCAGGGTCGCGTTGCCGGTGCCGGTGGAGTTGGTGGCGCCGAGCAGCACGTTGGTCGTGCCTGCCGTAGTTGGCGTTCCCGTGATGACGCCGGTCGCGGCGACAATGCTCAAACCGGGCGGTAGCGCCGGAGCCGTGTAGCTGGTGGGCAAGCCCGAGGCCGTGATGGCGAAGCTGAACGCAGTGCCGACGGTGCCGGCGGCGGTCAGCGGACTGTTGGTGATAATCGGGGTGACGCCGGCGGCGGCAACCGTGATGGTCAGCGTGGCGCTACCTGTGCCGGTGGCATTGGTCGCGCTCAGCACGACTGGCGTGGTGCCAACCGTGGTTGGAGTGCCGGATATCACGCCGGTGGTGGCATTGCGCACCAAGCCTGCCGGGAGGGGGGTCGCGTTGTAGCTGGTGGGCGAGCCCGAGGCCGTGATGGCAAAGCTGAAGGGCGTGCCGACGGTGCCGGCGGCGGTCAGCGGACTGTTGGTGATGATCGGGGCGACGCCGGCGGCGGCGACGGTGACGACCAGGGTGGCGTTACCCGTGCCGGTGGTATTGGTCGCGCCGAGCAGCACGTTGGTCGTGCCTGCGGTCGTGGGAGTCCCCGAAATCACGCCGGTGGTCGTGTTACGCACCAAACCGGCCGGAAGAGGGCTCGCGGCATAGCTGATCGGCGAACCGGACGCGGTGATGGCGAAGCTGAACGCGGTGCCGACGGTGCCGGCGGCGGTCAGCGGACTGTTGGTGATGATCGGGGTGACACCGGCGGCGGCGACGGTGACGATCAGCGTGGCGTTATCCGTGCCCGTCGCGTTGGTCGCACTGAGCACTACGTTTGTAGTGCCGGCGGTCGTCGGGGTGCCGGAAATCACACCCGTGGTGGCGTTGCGCACCAAACCAGCCGGAAGCGGAGTTGCGTTGTAGCTGGTTGGCGAGCCGGTGGCGGTAATGGAGAAGCTGAACGCAGTGCCGACGGTGCCGGCGGCGGTCAACGGACTGTTGGTGATATTGGGAGCGACGCCGGCGGCGGCGACGGTGATGACCAAGGTGGCGTTACCGGTGCCGGTCGCGTTGGTCGCGCCGAGGACGACGTTGGTGGTGCCCGCGGTGGTGGGCGTGCCAGTGATCAAGCCAGTGGCGGTGTTGATGGCCAACCCTGCAGGTCGCGGACTGGCGGTGAAGCTGGTGGGCGAGCCGGTGGCGGTGATGTTGAAACTGAACGGCGTGCCAACGGTGCCAGCTGCAGTCAGAGGACTGTTGGTGATGTTGGGGGCGACGCCGGCGGCGGCGACCGTGATCACCAGCGTGGCATTACCCGTGCCGGTGGCGTTGGTGGCACCGAGTAGCACATTAGTCGTGCCCGCAGTGGTCGGCGTGCCAGAGATTACTCCCGTGGCGGCGACGATGCTCAAGCCAGCGGGAAGCGGGCTGGCGGAATAGCTGGTCGGAGAACCCGAAGCCGTGATGGAGAAGCTAAAGGCGGTGCCGACCGTGGCTCCTGCGGTAAGCGGAGTGTTGGTGATGATCGGCGCGGCGGCGGTGACAGTCAGCGTGACGGGATCGCTCAAGATCGAACCCGAAAGATTGGAGACGGCGACATCATAGGTCGCGGCGTCGCCGGATTGGACATTGGTCAGCGCGAGTGCAGACGTCGTCGCCGAGGCGTTGCCGGTGATGTTGATCCCGCCCTTGCGCCATTGGTAGCTCAGAGCCGACGTGCCGCTGGCGGTCACAGAGAAATTAGCCGTGGTGCCCGTGACGGCGGATTGTGAGGTAGGCTGGGCGGAGATCGCCAAGAGGGTCGAACCGGTCACGGTGAAACTCTGACGCAACATGTTGAATTCGGTGGCGGGTACAAGCTGGCCAGCCTGAGTGGCTTGCAGCGTGATGACGCCGGGCCCAGTGGGTGTGACCGTGTAGACTCCGGCAACTGGGCTGCTGATCGAAGCCGCGCCGGTCGAGCCAGTGACCACGGACAGGGTTACGGGTAAACCGGAACTGGCGGTGGGTTTGACGGTGAAGGACCCTGCGCTGATCAGACGATCGGCGATGGCCGCGAAACTGACCGACTGCCAGGTCGTGTTGACTGAGCCGGTGGTGTAGAATTGTCCGGAACCAAAGCCCACGTCGCCGGGGACAAAGTTCAGGGCGGAATAGACGCTACCCAAGTTGGCGATATCCGAACTCTTACCGGTCAAGGGGTGCAAGGTGCCGAGGATCGTGAAACCAGTGACGGGATCCAAACGCAGGTAATACATTTTGTCCGTGCCGTAACCGACATCGGTGCCGGTGAAAGCGAGGGCATTGTAGCCGCTGGTGCCGAGGTCGAATTTAAGCGCTCCCGTGCCGAGCAGCGCCGGATCGAGCGTGCCGAACTGGGTGTTGCCAGTTACGGGATCCGTGCGGAGGTAATAAAAGTAGTTGAGTCCATAACCGAGGTTGGCCGCCGCGAAGGTGAGGCCGAAATAGCCCTTGTCACCCAACGTGGCGGGACCGCCGGGACCGGACATCGGCTTGAGGTCGGTGACTGCAGAGGCCGTGCCGGAGCTCGGCACGATATGACTGAAATAATCTCCTCCGTCCTTGTGATGGATGAAATAGAACTGAACTGAACCGTAGCCGAGATCGGGGTCGGCCGACGTCAGGGCCGAGTAGGAATTCGGGGTGAGCTTGCTGCCGATGTCGGCATGATTGGTGGCCGCGCCCGAACCCGCAATGTAGTGGGTAAAGGCCGAGATGTCGCCGCCCGCCGGAATGGCCGTCGCTTTGATGGAGTAGAATTGGTTCGCGCCGCCACCCAGAGACAAGTCCTGGGACATGTGATGGAAGCCGGCAAGATTTCCGCCAATTCCCCAACGAGGAACGAGGGTGACTTCACCGGTGGCCGGGGTGATGGCAATAGATGCCATATTATCGGCTCGGGCTTCGATGCCCCAGAGTCCGACGAAGGCCGTCAGGGCCAGTGCTGAGATTGTGCTGATTTTCATGAGGTTATGCGCTGAAGTCTTAAGCCCCGAGCCGCAGAAGCGCGGACATGGTCGTAGATATGGTGCGAGCATAGGGCATCAGGCGTGGCGCCGATATGGGGTGAACCCCGTATGCGCTGCTCCTGGCGGCGCGTCCGACGGGTGATCGGTTAGATCAACGTGACCCGCACACCGGGTTCGATGATGCCTTGGGCCATGGCATAGCGGGTCAGGCCCGCCGTCTCATGGATGTTCAGCTTGTCCATCAAATGCTGCCGGTGTTTTTCCACCGTCTTTATGCTGATGCCGAGGAGGCCGGCCACTTGCTTGTTGGCTTGCCCCTCCGCGACCAGCTGCAGCACTTCCATTTCGCGGGAAGTCAGCCGAGCACTGTTTTGCTTGGCCAACCCATCACGGTCACGTGGCCGCTTCTTCTCGTCGGCCAAGCGTTTGGCGATGGCCGGACTGTAAAAAATTTTGCCCGCGGCGACTTCGTGGATGGCTTTAGTGAGAATTTCGGCCGAGGTCTGCTTTTCCAAGAACCCGACGGCGCCCACGGCAATGGTCCGCTCGATGTATTCATCGTCGCTGTGGGCGGACAAAATGAGCACGCGGGCGGCGGGATTGTGGGCGAGGATTTGGCCGATGGCAGAAAGGCCATTGAGCTCGGGCATGGCGATATCCATCAGGATGACATCGGGCTTGAGGGTCGCGGCGAGAGTCACCGCTTCGCGACCGGTCTGAGCTTGGCCCACGACCTCGCAATGGCCCTCGGTTTGCAATAAAGTGCAAAGTCCTTGGCGGACGACGGCATGATCCTCCGCGAGCAGGACGGTGATTTTTTTGACGCTGCTCATGTAGTGTCTCCGTTCGAAGAAGGAATATCCACCCGCACCATGGTGCCTAGGTCTGGCGCCGATTCGACCGTCAAGGTGCCGCCAACCATTTCGACCCGTTCGCGCATGCCGAGCAGGCCCAAGTGTTTCGAGGACTTGGAAGAGAGCACCTGCGGCACGCTAAAGGATTTACCGTTATCTTGGATCTCGAGGCGGAACACACCGTCGAGCTCGTGGATGCTGATGTTGACGAGATTCGCTTTCGCGTGGCGCACCACATTGCTCAGTGCTTCCTGCGAGACACGATAGAGCACGACGCGCTTGGCACTCTCCATCTGTTCCACGCCGGCAAAGGCAGTCAGGCGGATGGAGAGTTTTCGGCGGGCGGCCACGGGTTTAATCAAGGCCTGCAACGCGGGAATGAGACCGAGATCATCGAGCAAGGCCGGCCGCAGATCGCGGGCGAATTGGTGGACCACCTTTACGGATTTCTCCACCAACTGCTGGGTGCTAAAGATTTTATTTCGAAACGCCGTGGTGCCAGTCGCCGCGGCTTTGCCCAATGCGGCGAGCTCGACGTTGATGCCGACCAACAGTTGCACCACCTCGTCGTGTAGTTCGCGGCTGATTTCCTTTCGCTCGTTTTCCTGCGCGGAGAGCATCAGGTGCGTCAAGCTGCGCAATTTCGTCTGCATGATTTGCGATTGCTTCAACAGGAGTTGATAGCGCTCCGTGCCCGCTTTAAGGGCCGCTTCGCCGATCTGACGCCGGTTGATTTCGCGGGTGAGCAATCGATTGACTTTGGCCAATTCTACCGTGTGCCGCCGCGCTGACTTGGCTCCTTTTTGCGTCTGTTCGAGTGATAGCCGGGTGGCCGAGTTCACTTTTTCCATCGGAACCAAGGCCTCAGCAAAAAACCGCCCGCTGCGTTGTTGCAGTCCGTTCCCGGTCTGGGCAAAATCGTAGTCGGGGGTCAACCCCGCGAGGGCCTGTTCATGGATGCGCGCCAACGCCAAAATATCGCACCCTGCGGCCATCGCATCCCGGCCCAAAGCGCGGGCCGCCGCCACGCCGCCGGAGCGGGGGGCATCGAGTTGGGTCCGCAAAGCGTTGAGGTAGCGTTGGGTCATATTCGGGGACTCTTTGATCATGTGGTGGTGCCGTCGTAGATCGCGAAATCGTTCGCGGGCGCCGTTCTCAAATCGGATCCAAGATAGGGCATCGTGAGTAGGACATGCCGCCGTCTAACTCTGAGTAGACGCCGAAAGCGGAAAAATAGCGATGGGGTATTCGCCTACCGCGGATGATCTTTCCGTCGGCCGGAGGCCTCAGGTAGACCCAGCGCCGGCGTAAAGCTGGCGCCACGTCGGCGCGCGATGATCAATGTAGGAGGCGGTGTCCGCTAGCGATGATGGAGATGTAGGAGCCGTGCTTGCATGCGATGTTTGCCGCAGCCTAACCGCAGGGTCTGGTCGGGTGGGGAAGGGGGGATTCGCCCGCTTCGTCCGGCGTCTCCGGGCTGGCCTGCCGGCCGAAGCCTTGGCGAAGGCTGGTGGAGCTGAGGGGAATCAAACCCCTGACCTCTTCATTGCGAACGAAGCGCTCTATCAACTGAGCTACAGCCCCTTTTAGCCGAAGGGACGAAAGTTGTGGAAATTTCGTCGGCGCGAGTAAACACCTTTTTCTCAATCCTTCACCGAAGTTCGCGGGTTGGTATTGCTTCGTGGTTCGTCTTTTCGGTGCTTTCGGAGTCAATGCCCGAGTTGTCACAATGATGAAAATTTCACGATTAGCGGGGCTTGGTCCCGAATTTGCTATTGCGAAGATGGCGCGATGTTCGACAAACGTCCCTCGTTGCGTTCGCAACCAACTAAGAAAACTAAGATGAAAAAGAGCACTAAGTCCAAAACGCCTGCCGCCCCACAGGTTAAAAAAACCGCTTCTCCGAAAGCGAAAACCGTGGGAACCAAATCGGCCGCCAAAAAGACCGCGCCAGCTCCCGCTAAGAAGACTGCTGCGCCGAAAAAGGCTGCTGCACCTAAGAAAGCGCCTGCCGCTGCCCCGACCGTTGCGCCCACTCCGGCCAAGGTCGCGGTGAAGGCTCCGGCGAAAAAGGCAGCGACAAAGAAAGTCGTCCCCGCCAAGAAGGCAGCGGCTCCGGCTGCAGCTAAAACCGTGATTTCGGCGAAGATCGATGTCGGCTTCGGCAATGCCCTGCACCTCAGAGGTGAAGGTCCAGGCCTGAGCTGGGATGTCGGTTCGCCGATGAACTGCGCCAACGATGACGAGTGGACCATCACGATTTCGGGTGCCTCCGCGCCTCTCGTGGTGAAGTTTCTCATCAACGATGAGAGCTGGAGTTTGGGTGAAGACTTCGTGGTCGCCGCGGGCACCACCGTGGTGCTCGAGCCGACCTTCTAAATCGGTCTGTCTTCGTAAACTTCCTTTAATTTGGCGCTCCCTCCAGGGAGCGCCTTTTTGTTGGCGGATCTGAAAGGGAGCGCCCCCCACCCGTCTGCGGCATTCATACCAACAGTCCGAAGTTAAACTAACCACGTCTATGAACGGAGTGAATGGCCTGACAACACACGAAACAACACGAGAAAGTGGCTTGTTTGTAGGAGCGGTGCCTGCACGCGATCCACGCGTCGGAAGGCCCCACGTGGGGCCTGTTGTCTTTATTGGCTTCTGTAAAATGCGGTGGGGGCGGGGCCGAGCTGGAGCTCGGCGTTCCCAGATTGCGATTCCACCGCGTTCATCGCGTGCAAGCACAGCTCCATTTCGGAAAGGCTGAAAGCTGAAAAACTGAAAGCTGAAAGAAAGGATAACTTGTAGGGTAGGAAGGACGAGGGGGGCGTTCGTTTTTTACTGCTACGGGGTCTGTTTCTCGGCCTCTGGCATCGCTTTCATTGTTGCCACTCCACCGCATTGATCGCGTGCAAGCGCGGCTCCTACACTTCCGAAACTGGACGGATGAGGAGCCGCAATGGGGGCTCTGTTTTCTCTGTTATACCAACGTCTTGAATGATTTGGACTACAAAAGGTAGGGACGGACCGCTGGGCCGTCCG
>CAXBOL010000019.1:0-16814 GCA_963977295.1 uncultured Opitutaceae bacterium | reverse complement strand
AAATGGCTCTGCCAATCATCGCCCCACTCGGATCGGGAGTAGCGCTTCACCACGAAAACGATTTCCTTGAGATACTGCGGAATCACGCGCAGCCAGTCGTTGAATTCTTCCGAATAGTCCGAAGAGGGCGTGAGCAGTTTGATCACCGAACCCAACGAGCGCTCCGGACTCATCAACGGACGCTTGTCCACGCCACGTCGTTTCGGATCCGCAAACCGATCTTCGTAAGGGTGCTCGAGCAGTTGTCGCACCCGTTGCATGTCTCGATCGAAGTCGGCGACAAACACCGATCCCGGTAAAATCGCATCTGAAATCGCTTTGGAAATCTCCGACTTGCCGCCACCCGAAACCGTGCTCGGCTTGTGGCAGAAGGTTGGCTCCGCCACCGTGCCGACGAGATTCCAGGTAGCGTGCCCCGGAGGTTGTTCCAAATGCACCCGATAACCCGAGGGGCGCACATAAGTCACGCTTGCCCGCAAGGGCAGGGTGACGGTCTTGCCTTCCCGCTCCCAAGAGACGACTTGATTGGGCAGATCAAATCTCACGTTCTCGGGCACGTAGTAGATCGTCGGATACTCTTTATCGATGGCGTAACCTTCCGGCTTCACGTCGATCAGATCCGCGTAGAGCGAGATCATTTCATCGTAGGAATGCCCCCGCGATTGCACGTGCACGCTGCCCGCAAATTCTTCCCCCAAATCGTAGGATGGGTAAACCAACGCCCCCCCGGCATGCTCTTCTTCGGCCAAGCCATAGAGATTCGCCGCGTAACCGATCTGGGTCTTCACCTCTTTCTTGCAGTAGCCAAAATAGTTGTCGGCGATGATCGTCACCACCACGCCCCGGGCATCGCGGGCGCACAACTTGAAGGCCGAACCGCCGTTGTAGAGCTCCCCCTCGTCCTTCCAACACATGCCATCCCGGCGTTGACGAGGAGTGGCCAGATCCCAGTGCGGCAGACCCAGCAACACCTTCGGCGTGGTCACCAGATGCGGCGCCAAAATCACGCAGCCCGTGTGGCCCGTCCAGCCGTCGATATCCAACCCCGCGTCGTTCTCCGGCAAATACGGATCCCCGGCGTTACCAAAAATGGACTCCACAAAATCCAAATTTGCGACCAACGAACCCGGGACAAA
The DNA here is from genome assembly GCA_963977295.1 of uncultured Opitutaceae bacterium. Classification (GTDB taxonomy): domain Bacteria; phylum Verrucomicrobiota; class Verrucomicrobiia; order Opitutales; family Opitutaceae; genus Actomonas. The sequence goes on along the minus strand of CAXBOL010000019.1, from coordinate 15,678 downwards.
GAACCGCGTCTCGAGCGATTTCGCTTTGGTGAAGCCGGGCACTTCCGGCACCACCAGCGGCCGCAACATCAGCGAAACGAAGCACTCCGCCGGGTGTTGCCAATCTGCGGTGTAGGGCAATCGCGACAAGTCCGCCGGCGGTTTCAGGGCAATCTCCAACAGTTTGGCAAAGGCCTGCTTCGGCACCGCCAGTTTATCGTCGGGCACCGCCAACCCACCTTCCGCGATATGAAAAACTCCCTTGGTCGTGCGCCGATCACTCAGCGGATTGTGTAGCACCCCATTGCGCACGCGGTAGCTCTTCAACAACGGCGACTCCACCGCGTCCCCCCGATCCGGCAGCGACAACTCGCGGGCCATACCGGGTTGATCCAACACCAAAGTCCGCAGCGGCAAGGTCGGGGCCGGCCCCAAATCGGCCAGATATTGCCCTAAAAAATGCTGAATCCGGCCATCGACTGGGGCATAACGCTCCACCATCTGGCGGGTCATCTCACGGTGACGGGCAAAAATCGGGTCGGCCAGCGCGGTCCAGCCGCGGGGCGAATCTCCAGGTCCGGTTGGACACCCTAATAATCCCAACCGGAGGGCAATGGCTTGGCGTAACTCTTCAGACGACGGCGACGGTTTGGAAATCATAGGCACTCCCATCTTGAAGCAATCCTCGGGCCGCGTCTACTCCGTGTTTTTCAAAATGTGCCGAGGCAGGCCGTTTCACCCCCAACTCACTGCCACCACCAAGACTCCTCGCGCGGTCCAAACCAAGGTTCGCACCCAGTTTCCCTTTACCAGTAACGCGATCAATTCCCGATCCCACCGCCGTCCCAAGCGCCGATGAATCGGCACCTGCACCACCGCCGTGCCTACCCAAATGGTCCCGATCAGCCCCAAACCGACCCATGCCCACGCCACTTCAGGGTGTGTCCAAACCCAAATCACCCCCGTGACCGCCTCAATCCCCATCAGCGGACCCACGATCATTCCAATCCGCCGCGTATAGTCGGCATGCCACTGGGCAAATCGTGCCGGATCCGCCCACGCAAACGACGGGTAAACGGCCAACTGCACCGTCCAAATCAGGCCCACCAGCGCCCACGTCGCCGCCACGTGCGCCACCCACCACAGTCCCGAAATTTCCAGATCGCTCCACACTCGCCCATTCTCACCCACCTTCTTGTTTTCGCAACCACGCCGTGAGCTTGCCGCCGTCTCGAAATCCCGCCTGCCTTTGAGTTTCGATCACTATGCTCATTGTTCACGACCCGCGCTGCACTTCCTACGGCTCCTACCTTCGCCCCGAACAACCGGCCCGCATCCTGAAAACCGTCCCGCATTTGCGCGAACGCCATCCCGACTGGACCTGGCGTGAACCCAGCGCCGCCACCCCGGCCGATGCCGCCCTCGCGCATTCCGCCGCCCACCTCAAACGCCTGCAGCATCCTCAAGATTTCGATGCCGACACCCCGTGGTTCGAGGACATCGCCGATCACGCCTACCGCGGCACCGGAGCCGCCATCGCTGCCGCCAACGCGGCCATCTGCAATCCCTCCCAACCCGTCATCGCCCTCATGCGACCGCCGGGTCACCACGCCACGGCCGACGAGGCGATGGGCTTTTGTTACCTCAACCACATTGCCATCGCCGCCTTGCATGCCCGCGCCCGCCACGGACTTGCCCGCGTCGCGGTGTGGGATTTCGACGCCCATCACGGCAATGGCACCGAGGCGATTCTCTCGGGTCGGGAAGGATTTTTGTTCAGCTCTGTTCACCAATTTCCCGGCTACCCCGGCACCGGCACGACCTCTTTCCAAAATTGCCACAACTGGCCCATCGCTCCGCGCAGTCCCGCCACGGATCACATGCAGGCCCTGCGCGAATCGCTTGATCGCGTGATTGCCTTCGCGCCTGACCTTGTGATGGTTTCCGCCGGGTTTGATGCCTATGTGGGCGACCCGATCACTGCCATGACTTTAGAAACGAACGACTTTGCCACCCTCGGACGCTGGCTCCGCGAGACCCAGCTGCCTGCCGCCGCCGTCCTCGAAGGCGGTTACAGCTCCGATTTGCCGCAACTCGTCGACACGTTTCTCACCGCTTGGGCCGGGGAGGGCTCTTATTCGTGATTAAACGCTTTCTTCCCCGCGTCGCCCGTCGTTTGCTCGGAGTCAAAGTGAAGCCCGAGCCCCCCGCCTACCAACTCATCGACCAACCCGGTCAACTCCAACCCCTCCTCGACGCCCTCGATCAAGTTAAGGAGGTCGCCCTCGACACCGAGGCCGACAACATGAACTGCTACCGCACGAAAATCTGCCTGCTGCAGTTTCTCGTGAACGGCAAAGTGTTCCTCGTCGATGCGCTTGCTCCCCTCGATTTTAACCCGCTCTACGAGCGACTCGAGACGAAGCACCTCATCATGCACGGCAGCGATTTCGATCTGCGGCTGCTCCATGATCTGCGCGAGTTTGAAGCCACCAGCATGTTCGACACCATGCTCGCCGCCCAGCTGCTCAACCGTCAGCGCGTCGGCCTCGCCGCCTTGATGGAAGACTACTTCGGCTTCATCATGTCGAAGGAATCGCAAAAGGCCAACTGGTCGCGCCGCCCCCTCACCAAGAAACTCCTCGACTACGCGTCCCTCGACGTCTGGCACCTGTTCACCCTCCGCGATCTGCTCACCAAGGAGCTGAACCAACTCGGTCGTCTCGACTGGCTCGATCAACAATGCCGCCGCCAAATTGAAGCCGCCAAAGTCGGTTTCCCTAGTGGCGACGAAAATGCCTGGCGCATCGGCAAGTCAGAAAAAATCCGCGGCCAAGGTCTCTCCGTCCTCCACGATGTCTGGCACTGGCGCGAAGCCCAAGCCGCCCGCCTCGACACCCCTCCTTTCAAGGTCTGTAACAACTCCATCCTCATCCGCCTCGGCCAAGCCGCCGAAGAGGGGGACTCCGAGGAAACGATTCTGACCAAGATCAACCTCGGCCGCCGTCACGACCGCCTCATCGGTTCACTGCGAGCCGCCGTGCGTTCCGGTCTGGCGCGCGACCCACAGACTCTGCCCCGCCGGGTGCGCAACCGCGACCATCGCTCGCTCACCCCGAGGGAAATTGCCTTTCAGGATCGGCTCAAAGCCGGCCGCGACGAGCTCGCCCAACGGCTCAATCTCGACGCGACCTTGATCGCCAATCGCACTCAGCTCGCCATCCTCGCCCGGGCCCCCGATGAACTCGATTCCCTGCTGCTGCCTTGGCAGGCGGATCTGGTTCGGCAAATTCCCGCCTTTTCCGCTCCTGACGCCCCCTCCGCGTAATTCTTGCCTCCGGGCAGATTTGATTGCGACTCTCACCGGGAACCGCAGCTTCGCCTTGTGCCGACCCCCATCCCAGAGTCCGCCAACATCGCGCGCCATCTGCCCCTCATGGCAGTGGCGCAGCCCGGGGTAGCGGCCCTCAAAATTCCCCGTGGTCGCACCCCAGCCGGCGCCATTGATTACCTCACCCTTTCTTTCGCCGAACTCGAAGCCGAAGCCGCCGGGTGGCAAGCCACCCTCACCGCGCACGGGGTGAAACGCGGCGATCGCGTCCTGGTCATGGTGCGCCAAGGCCTGCCCCTCATCGCCAGTGTGTTCGCCCTCTTCGCCCATGGTGCCGTGCCTGTGGTCATCGATCCCGGCATGGGCCGCAAAGCCTTCCTCCGCTGCGTCGAGCGCTCCCAACCCCGCGCGTTGCTGGGGATCCCCCTGGCCCGGCTCTTCAGCCATATTTTCCGGAAAGCGTTTAAATCGGTCTCCATCCGCATCGCCGCCAGTGGCTCAGCCACGGCTCGGTGTCCGACCCCAAACGCCGCCGCCCAGCTCGCCGTCGCGGACTCCACTCCGACCGAACTCGCCGCGATATTATTCACCTCCGGCTCCACCGGGGCACCCAAGGGCGTCTGCTACGAGCACGGGATGTTCAGCGCGCAAGTGGAGTTGATCCGCCGCACGTTCGACATCCAACCCGGCGAAATCGACCTACCGATGTTGCCCATCTTTGCGCTGTTTAACCCCGCGCTCGGCATGACCACCATCGTGCCGGAAATCGACCCCACGCGACCCGCCACCGTCGATCCCGCCAAGATTGTGCAAGCCATCCAGCAGGAACGCGTCACCAACTCGTTTGGCTCCCCCACGCTCTGGCTCAAGATTGCCCGCCATTGCCACCACGAGTCCCTCACCCTCGATTCCATGCGACGGGTGCTATCCGCCGGCGCCCCCGTGCCCCCCGAGCTCTGGCAACTTATGCAGCCGATCCTCACGCAGGGCGAGTTGCACAGCCCTTACGGTGCGACCGAGGCCCTGCCGGTTGCCTCCATCGACGCGACGACCGTGGTCGGGGAAACCTCCGCCCAAACCTTAAAAGGGCAGGGGACGTGTGTGGGTCCCATCATCGCCGGCAACGAGGTCAAAATCATCGCGCTCTCCGACGACCCCATCACGACTCTCGAGGAAGCTCTCGAGATAACCTCCCCTCAGATCGGTGAAATCATCGTGCGCGGCCCGAGTGTCACCCAGTCCTACGACGCGTTGCCCCAAGCCACCGCCAAAGCTAAAATAACCCCAGCTTCGGGCGACTCCGGCGCGGCCTGGCACCGCATGGGTGACTGCGGCTATTTTGATGAGCAAGGACGGCTCTGGTTCTGCGGCCGCGCCGTCGAGCGGGTCGAGACCGCCCAAGGTGTGATCTTCAGCGAACAGGTCGAGCCCGCCTTCAACGCCCATCCCGCCGTGCGCCGCTCCGCCCTCATCGGCCTCGGCAATCGCCCCCGCCAACGCGCCGCCATTGTCATCGAACCCATGGAACCGAAGCTGGTTAAAACCAGTTCGCAACGCCGAGCCCTCAGTCGCGAATTGCTGAAGTTCACCCTTGGACACCCCGACGCCAGTCGGATCAACCTCTTCTATTTCCACGCCAAATTTCCGGTCGATGTGCGCCACAACGCCAAAATCCATCGCCTGACGCTCACTCGCTGGGCTGAATACGAGGCCAAGGGTATTCACATCGACCCGAAAAAGTAACCCGCCATGTCTGATCAAACTGATCACGTTCTGGTCACGGGCGGCACCGGCTTTCTCGGTTCGCATCTGGTCGAGCAACTTCATGCCGCCGGCCGCGGCATCACGGTGGTCTCCCGTCAACCCCGCCCCGAACTGACCGCCCGCGGCATCCGCGTCGTGGTCGGTGCCCTCCACGATCCCGCCGTCTGCGCTGACGCTGTGCGCGATGCCGCCACCGTCTTCCATGTCGCGGCCCGGGTCGGAGTGTGGGGACGCTACGAGGACTTCTTTCGCGACAATGTCACCTCCACCGAAACCCTCCTCAGCGAAGCGCTCAATGCGGGCGTGAAGCGCTTCATCCACACCAGCACCCCCAGTGTGGTCTACAACGGCCAGGACCTCGCGGGAGCCGATGAATCACTCCCGCTCACGACTGCCTGCCCCAGCCCCTATCCGCTCACCAAAGCCATGGCCGAACGCACTGTGCTGGCCGCCAACCGCCCCGGTTTTCTCACCACCGCCCTGCGCCCACACCTCATCTGGGGCATTGGCGATCCGCACCTCGTGCCTCGCATTCTGGCCAAAGCCCGCGCCGGCCGCCTCCGCATCGTGGGCACAGGCACCAACCGGGTCGACATGGTCCACATCACCAACGCCACCGCCGCCCACCTCGCCGCCGAACGCGCCCTCACCGCCCACTCGAACCCAACCCAGGCCCCCGACCCAAGCCTTAGTAACGTATTACGTTACAAACCATCTGGAAACCCGGATAAAGAGAAACTTGAGGACTCCGAACTCTCCCTCCCTCCGGCCGCCGGTCGCGCCTACTTCATCACCAATGACGAACCTGTTAACCTTTGGGACTGGATCAACGAACTGCTCACCGCTCTCGGTGAACCGCCATTGACCAAACGTATTTCACTCGCTGCCGCCTCCCGCATCGGTGGCGTTTGCGAGACCGTCTGGGGACTCCTACGGCTCGCCCACGAACCGCCCATGACTCGCTTTATCGCCGCCGAGCTCGCCAAAGATCACTGGTTCGATATCTCCGCCGCCAAACGCGATCTCGGCTACACGCCGACCGTCTCGATGGCCCAAGGAACCGCGGAATTGATCGCGCATTTACAGCGCTGATCCATGTGCATTGAGCTTTATGCCCAACTCGTTCGCTCCCACTAGTGCGCTGTAACACCTGATGTTTCGGATCGCCTGATCTCGCTTCGGACCGGTGTTTTGGTCACGGAGTGCACAGAGGCCATAATAGCTTTGAATTCCTAACTGTCTTTTCTCTGTGATCTCGGGCTCCAAACTCCGGCTCGGCTCTGTGACAAATCCGAAAATAACACGTTACAGACTACTCGAGTATTTTTCGAAATACTGTAACAGCCGGGGTCGCTGACCCCGGTTTGCGCTGTCCGCCTGCACCGGGGTCAGCGACCCCGGCTACAACCATAAAACCGATACCCCGACGCTAGATCTTTTTTTCCGGTTTACGGCTATGGTTTAATTTAAAGTGCTCTAACTTCGCTGCCGCATCGCTTCGAACAGCGTGATGATCGTCGCCATCGCCACGTTGAGTGAATCGGCCTGACCTGCCATCGGAATGCGCACGCAATGGTCCGCCTCGTGCAGCCAGTCATCGCTGAGTCCGTATTGCTCACTGCCCATCACAATCGCCAAGGGTCCCGTCAGATCCGAATCCGTATACGATTCCGTCGCCGCCGGGGTCGTCGCCACCGAACGAATGCCGCGATCTTTTAACCAGGCTCGCACCGCGGCACTTTCTGCAATGACGACCGGCACCGAGAACAACACTCCCGTCGAGGCCCGCACCACGTTGGGATTAAACAAGTCCGTCACGGGATCGCACACGATCAACCCATCCACTCCGGCCGCGTCCGCACTGCGCAGAATCGTGCCGAGATTGCCCGGTTTCTCGATCGCTTCGACCACCAGCAGGAACGGGGTGGGGGACAAAGGCAATTCGTCGAAGGTCTTCCGCCACTGCGGCAGGATGGCGATCAACCCGTCGGGACGTTCCCGGTAGGCGACTTTGGCAAATGCATCCTTGGTGAGCTCAAACAACCGCGCGCCACCCGCCGCCGCCTCCGCCAACAGGGCAGGCTCGTTGGCTTGGTCACCCAAAAACCAAGCTGGCGAGTAATAAAACTCCGTGGGTTTAAATCCTTTGTCCAACGCCCGGCGGATCTGCCGATAGCCTTCGACCATAAAAACACCCGCCGCATCACGTGGTCGACGATCGCGCAATTTCACGAGTTGTTTCACCCGCGGGTTCTGCAAACTGGTTATAAGCTCGGCGTCCATGAGAGTAGAAGCCCACTAAACAGACCAAAGTGCACGAAAAGAAAACTCTCCATTTTCTCTGATTCCTGTCTTTCGTGGAGGTTGTGGGCCGAAAGAAATCAAAACAACCGCGCGACTTCCCTTTTCCGTATCATGCGGAAATCGAACTCGATATCACCACCCTGACCAACCGAGGCGTCGGCCTGGGGCGGGTCGAGATTGATCAGGAGTCAGCCGAAACCGAAGAATCAAGTTCACCGTCAGGTTGGGTGGTCATGGTGCCGTTCAGCCTCCCGGGTGAACGCGTGCGGGCACGCGTGTTTCGTAATCAGAAGAACTTTTCCGAAGCCGATTTGGTGGCCGTGCTCACGCCGTCACCTGACCGCGTCACTCCGCGATGCCCGATCTTCGGTCAATGTGGCGGCTGCCAATATCAGCATTTTAACTACGAGGCTCAACTCGTCTGGAAACGCCAACAAGTCGCCGAGTTGCTCGAACACATGGCCGACTTGGTTCACCCCGTGAATCCCGTCATCGGCTCACCGGAGCAATTTAACTACCGCTCCAAAATCACGCCGCACTTCCAGCTGCCTCGGGATCATCAACCCGCGGTAGCCGGGCTCGATGAGCCCGGTCCGGGGTTACCGACCCCGGCTACAACCAAAGAAGTCAAAATCGGCTTCCTGCGCCAAGGCACGCGGTTCGACTTGGTCGACGTGCCGCAGTGCGACATCGCGACCACCGCGATCAACGCTCAGCTGCCCACGGTGCGCGCCGAAGTGCGCGCCAAGATCGCCCAAAACGGTTACAAGAAGGGCGCCACGCTCCTCCTTCGCGATGCCTCTGGTGTAGTCACCACCGACTACGACACCGTCGTCACCGAGACCGTGGGCGACCTGCAGCTCCACTTCCTCGCCCGCGACTTCTTCCAGAACAACCCCTACATTTTGCCCACGTTTACCGGCTATGTGCGCGAACGCGCCGCCGCGACCGGGGCCCGGTTCTTAGTCGATGCCTACTGTGGCAGCGGACTCTTCGCGCTCAGTGCCGCCTCCGCGTTTGAGCAGGTATCGGGCATCGAGATCAGCGAATCCTCGGTGCGCTTCGCGACCGAAAATGCCCACGCCAACGGGATCACCAACACCACCTTTCAAGCCGGTGATGCCTCGGCGATCTTCGCCGGTCTCCAGTTTTCCGCTACCGAAACGGTCATCATCATCGATCCTCCGCGTAAGGGCTGCGACGACGTGTTCCTCAACCAACTGTTCGCCTACGGCCCGAAGGCAGTCGTCTACGTCAGTTGCGACCCGGCCACCCAAATGCGCGACCTCGTCCACTTCACCGCGGCCGGCTACCACCTCAACGACGTGCAGCCTTTCGACCTCTTCCCTCAAACCCGCCACCTCGAATGCGTGGTGACGTTGGTGAAGAAATAGGCTTCATCCCCTATCGTCATGAAACAGCGCTTTCGCCTTCTCTGCGCGCTCCTGCCTTTTTGTGCAGCTAATTTGTCAGCTCAATCCGGCGTCGTCGTGGGATTGGGGGACAATCAATTTGGCCAACTCGGAACGCCAATCCCCACCAATGTCCGGACGCTCACTCAAATTTCCGACGGGGTAACTCAAATCCAAGCCGCCGGATACTTGTCCTTCATTCTAAAAGCCGACGGAACCGTTTGGGGTTCCGGACAAAACAACCAAGACCAAATCGTGGATACCGGGGACGGTGATTGGAGATACCCTTCCGCCATGCTCGCGTGGACGGGCGTCACCGAAATTTCTGCGTCCGCGTGGTTCACTCTGGTTCGAACTCCCCTTGGCGAGTTGATGGGAAGGGGTTATAATTTCTCTGGCCAGCTTGGATACGGTGCTCCCGCCAAAGTCAGCGACCGAAGCCTCATCGCAACCAATGTGGCCCACATTTCGGCCGGGGGAAATCACTCCATTTGGGTGACGACCACCGGCGACTTGTATGGCATCGGCAACAATTTCTTCGGGAATTTGGGCACCGGAACTTCTGGCAGCGGAGCCGAACAAACCGTCCCGGTTTTAATCGCCAACGGCGTCATCAAAGCCAGCGCCGGAGACTGCACTCTCTTCTTGAAATCCGATGGTTCCCTTTGGGGGACCGGCAGTAACCAGCGAGGTCAATTGGGCCTCGGTCATATCAACCCCGTCAATACTCCCACCAAAATCGCCGACAATGTCGTCGATATGGTCAGCTCCAATGCCCAAACCTTCTACATCACAGCCAACCACGAATTGTGGGGCATGGGGGACAACGAAAAAGGCGAACTGGGACCCGACGCCCAACCGTCTCAACTCACGCCGGTGAAGATTGCCGAAGACGTCGCCAAAGTCGCCGCGAGCGCGAGATTCGTGATCTTCGTCGATACTCAAGGTCGGGCATGGGGCATGGGGCAAAACGAATCCGGACAGTTTGGCGTCGGCGACTCCATTGATCGAACTTCGCCCGTATTGATTACCGCAAACGTGCTCCAGGTCAGCGCCGGCTATGCACACTCCCTGTTTCTTAAAACCGACGGAACCGTTTGGGGAGCAGGCAATACCTATGCGGGTCCCCTTTTCTCCGATCCCCCGACGAGCAGCTCCTCTCCACAACGATCCATGGCTCGAGCGCGTCAACTTTCGGCCGGAGGCGATTCTACGTTCGTATTGCGAGACGACCTGACCTTGTGGGCTGCCGGACAAAACTACTACCAGGCTCTAGGCACCGGTGAAGTGACCCGTGAAGGGTTACGGCGAGTCGCTGATAATGTCACCAAGGTCTCCAGCAGCGGCCAACATACTGTTTTCGTCAAATCGGATCAAAGTCTTTGGATTGCCGGAGTATCGGGTAATGGCGAAAGCGGACTGATTCCTCAACCGTCTTACGAAAACTCGGTGAATCAAATTGCCAACGGAGTGATAGACGCAGCAGCCGGAGATCGATCTACTCTCTTCGTGGACCAAGACCACCAACTTTGGGGGATGGGACTCAATCAACACGGTCAACTTGGAGTGGGTCACACCGGACAGCTTTACCTTCCCGCGATGGTCGCAGAAAACGTCGATGCGGTTTCAAGTGGCCCATCGCACACTTTATTTTTGCGCGAGGATGGGGGGCTTTGGGGTATGGGTCTGAACGGGGGTGGAATCATCGGCACCGGCACCGGCACCGAATCTCACATTCCTGTGTTCATCACCCACAACGTCACTGCCGCCGCTTGTGGAGCGAACAATTCCTACTTTCTAACCCGAAACGGAGAGTTGATGGGACTCGGTTCCAGCACCAACGGGCAGTTGGGAAGCACCCCTCCCTCCGCCTACAACGCCACCCCTCAACTGATCGCTCGCAATGTCACAGACTTCGCCACCGGAGACTATCATGTCGTGTGGATTAACACCGATGGAGAACTTTGGGGCTCGGGTCGGGCCCGATCAGGTCAACTGGGAGATCCGGTCGTCGACAACGTGACCACTCCCCGTCTGCTCGCTCGCCAAGTCACGGCGGTCGCCGCCGGACAAGATCACACCGTTTATACTCAAGTTCCCGAAACCTACCTCACCAACCTTTCCACCCGTGTTAAGATCCCGGATACCGGTGAGGGGCGCTTGGTGGCGGGGTTTGTGGTCAGCGGCACCGAGCCTCTCACTGCACTGATTCGCGCCGTGGGTCCCGGGCTCAACCAGTTCGGCGTCGACGGCACATTGGCGAATCCGACCTTGCAGATTTTCAATGCGGCCGGGGACCTCGTCGTCGCCAACGACGATTGGGCCGCAGGCGACCCTACCCAAACCGCAGAACTCGAAACCGTATCCGCCCAACTGGGTGCGTTCGGACTCACCCCAGGCAGCGCTGACGCGGCCTTGTTGGTGACGTTATCACCCGGCGCCTACACCGCTCAAATCGTGCGCGGCGAAGCACCCGGTGGAGTCGTGTTACTCGAGGTCTACAATCGCAATCCTCGCAGCTGGCGTTCGCGGCTGGTCAACCTATCCGTGCGCACCGATGCGGGCTCGGGGGCAGATACGCTGACGGCCGGTTTCGTCGTCGAAGGGAACCGTGACCAATCGCTGCTGATGCGCGCTGTCGGACCTGGCTTAGCCGACTTCGGTGTGACGGGTTTCCTTGCCGACCCTCAACTTGTCCTGCTAAAAGGAACAACCACCGTAGCGTCCAATGATGACTGGGCCGGAAACTCCGACGTGATCAGTCAAGCCGCCGACCTGGGCGCATTTCCCTTGAGTGGGACCACGAGCGCCGATGCTGCAACGGTTGTGGCTGTGGCTCCCGGCGCTTACACCACCCAAGTTCTTACCAAAGGTGACGCCACCGGAAACACTTTGGTGGAAATTTATCAGATCGATAACTAGATAACTAGCCTCCCGTAGCCACACTTGGTCGCGATGGACCGATGTGCGATCACCAACCCAAAAGGAACTCACCGGGTATTACCCCATATCGACCTGATAGCGCTGAGGGTAAACTCGGGAAAATGGCTAAATCTCCTTCTTCCGATCCAACTCCCGTCGACCCTGACCAGGCTGCGCCTCAAACACCCCCAAACGGCTCCCCCGAAAAAGAGGAACAGGCGATTCCTGCGGCGCTTAAATCGGTTTCGTTCCTCGCATTCGCTGGTCTTAGTTTACTTGCGGCCGGACTACTGATTGGGCTCGTGGTCCAAACGCGCAAGTTGAGCGTCCGAGACCATATGCTTTCCAACCAAGTGAACCGATCTGAGCAAATCCAAGCAGGCCTGGTCCAGATGAAGGCCAAAATCGTCGAAGATAAGACTGATACGGATCGCCTACGGGAAAAGTTAAACGATTCGCTGAAGAACCAGGAGGCCATGGTGCAGGAAAAAGACAAACTCGCGACGTCCTCCGCCACGACCCAACGGCTGCTCGACAACGCCCGCCAGGACAGCACAAAATTTCAGACTGCAACGGCTGCGGCCAAGGTTGCTTCCCTTGAACAACAAGGAATCGCGGAAATCGCGCGGACCGAAGCCGACGTTTTGCGGATGCAACTCAAGCAAGCCACCACCACCATAATCGAAGTCCAGAAAGATCTGGATAAATCCAAAACCGAAGTTGAAACCGTGAGGGGGAGCTTGAAAGACGCAGAGGCCCTGATCGCAAATCTCCAAAAGCCCGCCGGCCATCGGTAAACCGCGTCAACCCTCGCCCTTTGCGCAGACGGATAATTGGCCGATCGATAAACGAAAACACCCGACCGCCTAAGCGATCGGGTGTCATCTACAGACCACTAATATCGGCTCATCGCCAAAATGAAGGAAAGCGGATGGTCTCTTCCGGTTTGCCACGCTCGCGAGCAAATGGACCGCAGCTGCAAAAGAAAGCTTCGACTACCACTTCGACTTCGCGACCGGCGGCATCAGGACCGTATCGATCACATGGATAACACCATTGGTGCACATAATGTCGGTTTTAATGACCTTCGAATCATTCAGATAAAGAGCATCTCCCCGCAGACCCAACTTAATCGTTTTCTTGTTCAACGCGGTGGCTTCCGTGAGGGTGATCGCCGTGGCGGCTGGCACTTTGGCAGCGACCACATGATAGGTGAGGATGTCGACCAATTTGGCCTTGTTTTCAGGCTTCAACAACATTTCCACCGTGCCTGCCGGAAGCTTGGCAAACGCTTCGTCGGTCGGGGCAAACACCGTAAAAGGTCCATCGCCCTTGAGCGCCCCCACCAGATCAGCTGCTCCCAAAGCGGCAGCCAAAGTCTTAAAACTTCCGGCGCCGACGGCGGTATCAACGATATCTTTTTTGCCGTGATGATCGGCAACGGCGAGGGAACAGGAGGCAATAAATACGCCCACGATGGTAACTAAATTTCTCAACTTCATAATAATCCCAGATTGAAAGGTAATTTTGGATACAAGTCCGCTGACGAGTTTCAACGGCCTCAACCCTTCAATCGTTTCAAACCCGAATTCGGATCTAGTTTTTCCCAAAATAATTTTGGCACCGTCGCCCTGCCTCGCCAAAAAGCGGACTGATCACTTTCCCACCAAAGCCGTGCTTACCATTTTCTTCGTTCAGCCAAATGAGCCCGAGCCCGAGCCAACGCCGCGGTGAATTCCTGGACTTTTATCGGCTTGCTGACGTAGTCGTCCATGCCTGCAGCCAGGCACTTCTCGCGATCACCTGACATCGCGTTGGCGGTGAGGGCGATGACCCAGGGTCGCCTCGACACTTCATAGGTCCGACAAATCAATCGAGTTGCTTCGAGGCCATCCATCACGGGCATTTGCACGTCCATGAGAATCACGTCAAAGGGCTGTTCTTTCAACTTGGGCAAAACCTGCGAACCGTCGGTCGCGAGATCGAAAGTGTTGCCTGACTTTCGCACCATCGCAGCAAAAATTCGTTGGTTCACAAGATTGTCTTCCACAATCAAGATCCGCATCGGTTCAACCAAAAGGGTGGGTTCCACCGCTTTCTCCACCGGCTTAATTGGAGCCGCAGACTCCTCACTGATTTCACCAAGCGAGCGAATTTGGCGAGTCGCCTTGTGCAGGCCAGCATGCAAAGTGACCGTCCGTATTGGTTTTTTAACGACAGCAGAAAACTGTTTGGCCTCCGGGCCCATGACGGGTTGAGCACTGTTGGCCAGTAGCACCAATGCCGCCCGACGATCCGCCGCGATTTGTGACAGATGTTGGGCTGTTGCCAGGCCCAAGGACTCATCAAAACCGCGGTCAATGATCACGAGGTCGAAGCCGCCCGACTCCCGCCACAGCGGTTCCACCTGTTCGGCAGATTCACAGCCCTTCACCAGTGCCCCCAGCACGGCCAAGCGTTCTGATAATATTCGTCGACCCGTGGGATTACGATAGGCGATCAGAGCACTCAAACCCGTCAGATCGGGCGAATCCGAGGATGGCGCGACCAGACCTTCAACCGCGGGAAAACTTAACCTAAACTGCACGGTGGTGCCGCGACCGAGTTCACTGATGCATTCCAGATCGCCGCCCATGATTTCGACGAGACGTTTGCAAATGGGCAGCCCCAAGCCGGTGCCTCCGTAGCGTCGCGTTGTGGACGCATCTGCTTGAGTGAAAGCATCAAACAGCCGGGCAATGTCTTTGGCCGCAATCCCGATCCCGCTATCGCAAACGGCAAAGTTCAGATCGTAACCAGCAGCCGTTTGACGACCAAGTCGAACCTGCAAACACACTTCCCCGACTTCGGTAAACTTAACCGCATTGGACACCAAATTGACCAATATTTGCCGCAAGCGCGTCGAATCACCAATTGCAATCGCCGGGATTTCGGGGTCGATATCCAGTAGCAATTCCAGCCCTTTTTCGGCCGCTCGCAAAGTCAGCATGTCGACCGCGCTTTCCACACATTCGGTGAAATTGAACTCGGCGGTTTCAAGTTCCAATAATCCGGCTTCGACCTTCGAGAAATCGAGAATATCGTTAATGATCGTCAGCAAATCGCTACCGCTGCGCGTGATGGTCTGCACACAATCGCGTTGCTCGTCATTGAGCTCCGAATCCAACAGTAATGACGCCATGCCGATGACCCCATTCATCGGAGTGCGAATCTCGTGACTCATCATCGCCAGAAACTGGCTCTTGGTTAAACTGGCCAATTCGGCCTGCTCCTTGGCGCTGATTAGGTCGACGGCTTGTTGCTTGAGCGCGGAAATATCGACCAATGTCGTCACGTCCTGTCGACCGCCATCACTGGGGTTGATGAAGTGTCTTAGCGAATACTCCACCCACACGGTGCGACCTTTCTCGGGCTGAAAACGCACTTCAACCGTACGACCCAGATCCGTCCCAGCGTCGACTTGGTCGTGATAAGCCTGCCAGGCCTGCCGATCATCCGGATGCAGGGCGTTGCTAACCGCTAAGTGTTGTCGGGCTTTTTCCGCCGTGATACCCGTCAATCGCTCGAAGGCGGGGTTCACAATTCGCGTCTCCGTGCGGTGGTCATGCATCAACGTCAGTCCAACCGGGGACGCTTCAAAGATGAGCCGCATGCGCGCTTCCTGCCCGGCCATCTGCAGCTCAGTTTCCTTTCGCGCCGAAACATCAATCAATATGGCCAGACTGCCCTGTCTGATTCCGGCAACATCCAGATTGGGCTGGGAACTCACGGCGACCCAGAAAGGCGTGCCATCACGCCGATAGTTCAAAATCTCGAATTCAAAAGGCACCCCCTCCTGATGCTTTCTTTCGACCATTTTGACCGTCTCCGGGTCGGTATCAGGCCCTTGCAGAAAGGAGGGCGGCGAACGTCCCACCACCTCTTCCATCTGCCAACCTGTGAGTCGCGTAAACCCTTCGTTGCACC